>OMQY01000025.1 GCA_900313405.1 uncultured Eubacteriales bacterium | reverse complement strand
GAAAAGAAGTTATTTTATACGAAGAAGCTAAACGGAATGCTCAAATGATGGACAAGAGACTTAATGAATACTTTAAATCGCTTCTAAATCGTCCTTCATCGGGTGAGTAATTGCGAATACATTTTTTATTGTTAGAATTACCCATCATAATCATAGATAATATCGCAGGTATCAAGAGTTCAAGCCACCATAAAGCCACCTTCAGCTCTTAAATAGCCAAAGAATATGTGGAATAGAAAGAAAAACACCACAAGATATTGTGCTTTTTGGAACATGCCAACCACAAGATATAGGTGTCTGCAAAGAACTTGAATAGTCTCAAAACCCTGGAAACGCCCGTAATAGGGCGTTTCCAGTTTTTTAAGCCACCAAAAAGTCACCAGTTTTGAGACCCGGCGTGCCCTGCGAAAAAGTCCCAATAATGGAACCCTCCGCAGTGTACTATTAGTGTAACAAATACAAAAGGAGGGACTTACCTATGACATGCCCTAGATGTGGAACAGTTATGAGTGGCGGCGTTTGTCCGGAGTGCGGTTTCCCTGTTACGGTCAGGAGAGTAGCGACCGGCGTAACATGCGAAGTTGTAAGGAGAGGACGGATCATCAGAGTGGGGAAGGCCCCTCGTGCAAAAAGGAAGTGAGAGCATGAGTGTTATCAACGTTTACAGAGCAGACATTACAACATTCCGTGCGGATGCGATCGTAAATGCCACGGACACCCGTCTCAAGTGTGATTCGGGAGTGAGCAGGGCGATCTCCCGGAAGGCGGGAAAGGAGAGGCTCAGGCGTGCTCTTGCCGTGTCGGGGAAGCTCCGTGTCGGCAAGCCGATCATGACGGCAGGCTTCGACCTTCCTTCACGCCACATCATCCATGTGGCCGGCCCCCGGTGGATCGACGGGAAGCACAGCGAGATCGAACTTCTTGTAAAGACTTACAGGAGCGTTCTGAACCTCGCTTATGCCAACGACTTCCATAAGGTCGTTTTCCCTTTGATCTCGACGGGCGCGAAGCATTTTCCGAAGGATGTCGCTTGGGAGTGCGCGCTGAAGACGTGCTGTGATTTCCTGGAATCCAGGAAGGATCTTGATATGGAGATCGTTTTCGCCGTGACGGACGAATGCGGCCTCGAGAAGTTCATCAGGAAGGCGCCGGAAGTCGCGCGCCCTGAGATGAACTGGTAGCTGTATGCCGCAGACCGGGACTTGTGATATAACAGATGTATCTCAATGATCTAAGTGGGGGGCTTTATGAGTTCAACATCTGATTACTACAAGACGCTCGCCCGGGAGTTCTACGACTCGACAGTCGAAGCCGATGTTACGCCGCTCTATGAGCGCGTGCTGGCTTACGTACCCGCAGGCGGCGCTATCCTTGATCTCGGCTGCGGCTCAGGCCGCGACACATCTGCTTTCCTGAAGATGGGATATAAGGTAGAGGCGATCGACGGTTCTGCCGAACTATGTGCTCTCGCGAGTTCATACTGCGGGATTGAAGTTAAGTGTATGGATTTCAGGGACGTCGATGGCGGTGAGCGCTTTGATGCGATCTGGGCATGTGCGTCGCTGCTTCATGTTCCGACCGCGGAGTTGCCCGAACTCCTTACGACCCTGCGTGATCTGCTGGCCCCGGGCGGCATATTCTATATGTCATTTAAGTTCGGCGACTTTGAAGGTGAGCGCGACGGTCGTTTTTTCAACGATATGACATCCGACAAGTTCGCGTCAGTATTTGCGCGTACTTCCGGCTATGAGAAGATCGATGAATGGGAGTCGCGGGATGTCAGACGCGGTAAGGATGTCGACTGGTATAACGTGATATTACGTAAGTTATGAAGAACTTCGGCGGAGGATGAGATATATGGCGCTCGGTCGGGTGCTGAAGACGGAGGTTAAAGATGTCTTACTACGATAAAGTTTGCGGAAGTCTTATAGGCGGAGCTGCCGGTGATGCGCTCGGCTATGCCGTCGAGTTCCTTAAGGAGAGGGAGATCACGGCTCGTTACGGTGCGTCGGGAATATCGTCATATGAATACAAGGGCGGTATCGCACGCATCTCCGACGATACTCAGATGACGCTCTTTACCGCTCAGGGGCTCCTGCGCTCTCCCGGGACGGATATTTCATCTTACATAGACTCGATACGCCGGATGTATATTTGTTGGTTCCGGACACAGACCGAGCCTTTCTCTTTTGAGGATACCGGTGCGGAGACATACCTGATGGGGATACCTGCTCTGTATGAGCAGCGTGCTCCCGGCGGAACTTGCCTGTCTTCACTGGCAGACGGCGGGCTCGGGACGCTTGAACACCGGATCAATGACAGTAAAGGCTGCGGCGGCGTAATGCGTGTCGCGCCCATCGGACTTTTTGCCGGACTCGAGCTTAACGATGATGATGCCGCCATGCTGGGGGCTTCAGCCGCAGCGATCACGCATACTCATGAGCTCGGGTACATCCCTGCCGCCGCCATGGTGCATATAATCAGACGCCTGATGAGAGATGATGCCGGTGATGGCGGTGCCGTTCCCGGAGCAGATCCGGGTGCAGGCGCCGACGGTCCCGGCGAGCCCGCCTCTGTGTTGCCTGTCCGAGAGGCGGTGGTCGAAGCGGTCGCTGCTTGCGAGAGACTTTTCGAGGGGGCAAAACATTTGGATGAGTTTGTCGCGATAATGAATAAAGCGGTCGAGCTCGCGGCAGATAAGAGCGTCAGCGATATAGACGCGATCCACCGCTTGGGAGAGGGATGGGTCGCCGAGGAGACGCTCGCGATCGCGTGTTATTGCGCGATGCGTTATGAGGCTGATCGTGACTTCGATTCGGCTCTTCGTGCGTCGGTAAATCACAAGGGTGACAGCGATTCGACAGGTGCGGTCACCGGTAATATCATGGGAGCATTTGTCGGGTTCGAATCGATCCCCGATAAGTATAAGGACGGACTCGAGATGTACGGCCTGCTGCTTCAGACGGCAGATGAGCTGTGCGGTGAGGACGACGAAGGAGAAGACATATGAGCGAAGATCTGATACTCGGGCGCGAGGTCCCGAAGCCGGGCACGATCGTCCGCCACTTTAAGCGCGAGCTCGAGCACGAAGGCAATATGTATCTGTACGAGATCGTCGGAGTGGCGCACCATTCCGAGACCGGCGAGAATCTGATGGTCTACCGGGCTCTCTACGGTGAAGGGAAGATGTGTGCGCGTCCTCTCGAGATGTTCATGAGTGAAGTTGACCGGGTGAAATATCCCGAGATCCGTCAACGCTACAGATTCGAGCCGTATGAGACGGATGCCTGATCACTTACGGTATATTTGACTCATCAGGAGGGCGGCGACATGTTTAAGGCGAAGCACGGGTACTGGATAAGAGAGGAGAGACTCTTCAGGGCCGATCGGTTTATTTGCTCGGAGTGCCGCGCGGAATCGAAGAAGGCCGGCTCGAAGTGCCCGAAGTGCGGCGCGAAGATGGGACATGCGAAGGCGGACCCGAAGTGGGTAGATGAATTGGAGTTTTGGGATGCGATCACCGATGACTGAGAGAATGAGAACGCGCGAGAGACAACGGCAGTACTTGTCATCCCGACCATGCTATAGAATAATTCTCAAAAAAATATTATAATATGAGACATCACGGATATCAGTATCGGCGTTGCGTCCGGTCTGACACATGCAAGACAGACGGATCTTTATAAACAGGGGAGGTTACTATGGCAAACACAAAGGAACTTATGGAAAGACTTAACAGCGATAGTGAGTTCGCACAGAAGTTCACTGAGGCAGTTAATGCGAGACGCGAAGCCGGTGCGAAGAACTATTACGAGACAGTGATCCCGACAGCTGCAGAGTTCGGATATGAAGTAACCGAAGAAGAGCTGGATGAGATCAACGAGCAGTCAAGAGCGGAACTGACCGAAGAGGAGCTTGGAAAGGTAGCGGGCGGAACAAGTTGTCTGCCGATACTCAGTATTGTTTCAAGTATTGTGACAGGATCATCCGTTATCGGTTCCGCCGTTGTGACTGTAAAGACAATTGTTGAGTAAAACCTCGGGGGCAGCGTAATATGGGAACGAAGGAGCTTTTCGAGAAGCTGGCAGGCGGCACGAGTTGCATCAGCATGACTTTGCCGGTGACACTGGCTTCGTTGTTGATATCATCTTCACTGCTGGCGAATGAGTTAGAAGACGATTAAGTTTACAGTGGATCTGCAAGTACCGGGACTTCCGTGAAAAAAAAGAAATATAGTATAATCAGTAAGACAACTTATTTGGAGGTTTGGAATATGGGATTTATGGACAAGTTTAAGGAATTCTCCGACAAGGTGAATGAGCAGAAGGCGAAGCAGGATGCTGCCGCTAAAGCAGGCACTCTTCACCCCGGGGCAAAGACTTTCACTACCACACAGAAGGCTGCTGCTCCTGTGGCGCCTGCACCTAAGTCCGCACCGCTCGGGGCGGCTGCAGCGGCAAATAATGTGATCGTTCACGGTCAGGTAACTAGGATCAAGTATGGAGTATGGAACCCGGTTCCTTATCACGATGCCTCAGCAGGCATTGGCGTATATCTCAGATTTAACGGAAATGCAGAGCTTACGATGATCGAACCGGGCGCTAAGTATAGTGTTGAACTTGCCCAAGCCGTTATTATCGATTCAATAACAGGTAAGTTGTTCGAGTTGCAGGAGCAGCAGGTCCGGGTGGATCAGTTACCGGCACACCGTAATGAGCTTATGTTTGCCGCTTCGTCTGCTCTTCGAGCCAAGGGGATCGAAGCTAAGGTCATGCTCAACTCTCTTACGCCTGATGAGGCGAGCCACAAAAAACTTGAGGAAATAAAGCGCCGGCAGGCTTTGAATTCTATGACTCCTGATCAGCAGGCCGAGTACTTACGGAAGTCACAGGAAAAAGCGATGGCTGAGATGAGAGCTCAGCAGAGTGCCGGTGCGGCAGGTGCAGTCGGAGCAGCCGGGGCAGCTGCAGGTCAAGCACCTGTTCCCGCTTTCTGTCCTGCATGCGGTGCGCCTACAGGAGGCGCCAAGTTCTGTTCTTCGTGCGGAACAGCGTTGGTTAAAGGTTTATAAACCGTAGTATACAGAACAGACCAGACAACAGAGAGGAAGACACTATGGGATCGTTTAAGGATTATATAGAGAAGATGAAGAACGACGAGGCTTTCGCCGGAGAGGTCCGTAATGCTATTGCCGGGCGGGTAGGCGAGAAGCCTGACATCGAGACTGTTGACAAGGTTTCAGTTGAGGTTGCTGCCGAGAAGGGTTTTGATATCACGGTAGAGGATCTTCAGAAGTATCGTGAGGAACTCAGCGAGACGATCAGCGAAGAGGAACTCGGCAAGGTCGCAGGAGGCTTCAGCTGCGGATGGGCTGTATTCTCTCTCGCATTTATATCTATGACAGGTCTTATTGCATCAATGTCTGTTATCGCTGAGCCTGCCGAAGAAGATCCTCAGTGATCAGCAGTAATCAGTAATTGATATCAGTAAAAGATAACTCTCTTTACTGTCCGGGACAGGGCGGTAAAGAGAGTTTTTTTGACACTTTCCGATACCAACGAGGTGAAGTCTTTACATCATCTCACAATTCGATTTGTGAGGTTTATACAATTTCCGATCGGTTAGCATATGATAATTTTTATCTCGAAAAACGTCTCTGACCACTTGCTTTTCGAGAACTTAGATATATAATGTTAGCGGTTGCTAATCAAATGATGCATTAATGCGAAAGGGGCACTTATGTATAAGGTTACAGTTAAGATAGACGGAATGGCATGCGGAATGTGTGAAGCGCACATGAATGACGCGATCCGTAAGATCTGCCCTGACGCTAAGAAGGTCAGCTCGTCACACAAGAAGGGCGAGACGACGTTCCTGTCCGAAGCGGAAGTCGATGAGGAGAAGATCCGCGAGGCAGTGACGGAGACCGGTTATACTTTCGAGGGGCTTACTCAGGAGCCTCATAAAAAAGGACTTTTCCATTGATCTTTTACGCTCCTGTTTGAAGCGGGTGATAAGGCGTTGAAGGTTAGCGGAGACTAATTATATAGGGGGAAAACATGATACCGATCATAGTAGCGGACATAGGTGAAGAGATGATAGTACGTAAGGTAGGAGGCAGTCCTGAAGTAAGACTTCACCTTGAGAATCTGGGGATCAATCCGGGCGGAGTTGTAACACTTATAAGCGTCAGTGACGGAAATGTGATCCTCAAGGTAAAGGAATCAAGAATTGCCCTTAACAGAGATATGGCCATGAAGATAATGGTCTGATAAACGGTTAACAATTGAAGCCGGCGCGAGGGGCGGCAGGCGGATCGAGTTAGGCAAGGCTCACCGGAATGAACGTATCGCGTCGCCAAAACAAAGGAGGAACAGAAAATGACATTGAGAGACGTAAAGGTTAAGCAGACATGTAAGGTAGTCAAGCTTAACGGCGAGGGAGCGATCAAGAGAAGAATCATGGATATGGGCATTACAAAGGGTGTCGAGATCTATGTTCGTAAGGTAGCACCTCTGGGTGATCCGGTAGAAGTCACAGTAAGGGGATACGAGCTGTCGCTCCGTAAGGCTGACGCCGAGATGGTTGAAGTCGAGCTCGTATAAACAGAGACGTTTATTAATTTAGGAAGGTGTAAATACAAGATGAGTATCAAGATTGCTCTGGCAGGTAACCCGAACAGCGGTAAGACCACACTCTTTAACGCACTCACGGGTTCAAATCAGTTCGTCGGAAACTGGCCCGGCGTAACGGTGGAAAAGAAAGAGGGTAAACTCAAGAAGCATCCTGACGTAACAGTCACGGACCTTCCGGGAATCTATTCCCTGTCGCCCTACACATTGGAAGAGGTCGTTGCCCGTAATTACCTCATCGACGAGAACCCGGATGTTATCCTTAATATCGTCGACGGTATGAACCTCGAGCGTAACCTCTATTTGACGACACAGTTGACTGAGCTGGGCATCCCGGTAGTTATGGCCGTCAACATGATGGACCTTGTTGATAAGAACGGCGATAAGATCGATCTCAAGATGCTGTCTGAAGCTATGGGCTGTAAGGCAGTATCGATCTCTGCTCTTAAGGGAACAGGTATCATGGAAGCAGCGGAGGCTGCGATCGAGGCTGCCAAGTCAACAAAGACGGTTCCCCCTCATTCTTTCTCGGGTCCGGTAGAACACGCTCTTGCTCACATCGAGGAAGCTGCCGTTCATGATATGGACGATATGAAGCAGAGATGGTATGCGATAAAGATCTTCGAGCGTGACGAGAAGATCATCGAGAAGCTCGGGATCTCCAAGGAGAAGATCGAGCATATCGAGAAGGATATCGTTGCAGCCGAGAAGGAGCTTGACGACGACGCCGAGTCGATCATCACAAATGAGCGCTACGTCTATATCGCATCTATAATCAAGACATGCTACAAGAAACAGAATCGCGCGGCTCTTTCAACGTCCGATAAGATCGACCGCGTGGTAACGAACAGGATCCTGGCTCTGCCGATCTTCGCTCTCATCATGTGGGCTGTCTATTACATCGCGATCACGACATTCGGTGCTAATCTGACTGACTGGACGAACGATAATCTCTTCGGCGACGGTTTCTATTTCCTGAACATCGGTCAGTCAGACTATGATGAGGAAGTAGACGAGTGGGCAGGACAGACAATCTTTGTTGATGAAGTCAAGACTGTTCTCGAGGCCGCTGACGATGACGATATCACCGGTGCGGATAACCTGCTCGGCGATGTTGAGGACTGCAACTTCGAGCTTTTCGAAGAGGATTACGGATTCTTTGCTGACGAGTTGATCGACAACGGTTATGATATCGAAGCGGTTCTCACTGAGACAGGCGCTCTTGATGAAGAAGGCGAATTCACATCTCCTGATCCTGCCGAAGTAGACGGTGGAAAGTGGGTTCCCGGTGTTCCTGTTCTTGCCGAAAAGGCGCTCGACAAGATGGGCGCAGGCGACTTTGCAAAAGGCCTTGTCATCGACGGAATCATCGGCGGTGTCGGTGCCGTTCTCGGATTCGTTCCTCAGATGCTCATACTCTTCTTCCTCCTGGCTTTCCTTGAGGCATGCGGTTATATGGCACGTGTAGCTTTCGTTCTTGACCGTATCTTCAGAAGATTCGGTCTGTCCGGTAAGTCATTCATCCCTATGCTCGTTGCTTCAGGCTGCGGCGTTCCGGGTATCATGGCATCGCGTACGATCGAGAGTCAGCGTGACAGACGTATGACTATAATGACAACAACATTTATCCCTTGCGGTGCTAAGCTTCCTATAATCGCTCTTATCACCGCAGCACTCTTCCGCCATTCATGGCTGCATGGTTCATGGATAGCACCTTCAGCATATTTCATCGGGGTCGCCGCCGTAATCATCTCCGGTATACTCCTCAAAAAGACCAAGATGTTTGCAGGCGACCCCGCCCCCTTCGTTATGGAGCTGCCGGCCTATCACTGGCCTACGCTCGTTAACCTCCTGAGATCCATGTGGGAGCGTGGATGGTCCTTCATCAAGAAAGCCGGTACGATCATCCTCATCTCGTCCATTGCCGTCTGGCTCGGCTCTGTCTTCGGTAAGACAGGCAGCGGATTCGGCTTTGATCCTGATATGGAACTCGAGTCTTCGGTACTCGGCTACATCGGTAAGGGCGTTAAGTGGATCTTCGCTCCTCTCGGATTCGGTTCCATCAAGGCTACAGTTGCCACCATCATGGGACTTGTCGCCAAGGAGGAAGTTGTCGGAGTCTTCGGTGTACTCGACTTTGAGGGCCTCACTAAGCTCGCCGGCTTCTCATTCCTGATATTCAACCTGCTGTGTGCCCCTTGCTTTGCTGCTATCGGTGCCATCAGAAGAGAGATGAACAGCGCCAAGTGGACATGGTTCGCCATCGGCTATCAGTGCGTACTTGCTTATGCTTTCTCTCTTATGCTCTACCAGTTCGGTCTCTTGTTCACCGGATCGGTAAATGTCATCGGCCTGATCTTTGCGATCGCTGTCTTCGGCGGACTGATGTACCTCCTTTTCCGCCCTGCCAAGAAGTACAACGGCGCAGTAAAAGAAGGCTAATATAAAAACACGTGCGTGCCCCCCTGACTTTGCTGTCAGGGGGCATGACACATTCTTCCTGAAAAGGAGTTCAACATCGTATGCTTCACTGGCTTACCGACAATTGGGGAAACATCACAGTCATCGCGCTCGTCGCTCTGGCTGTTGTCTTCGCTGCACGCTCTTTGATCCGCGACAAGCGTTCGGGTAAATGTGCATGCGGCGTCTCATGCGGAAGCTGTGGCGGCTGCAGCTGCGAGCCGACTGCAGTTGACGCAGATGGTGCTGTGCCTCCTCCGGGCGGGTGTCCGTCATGCAGTTCCTGCGCCATGGCAGAACGATGCCCGAGCCGGAAGTGAAAGTATTATTATCAAAGCAATTTGGACAGAAGGGGGAGCCCGGGATGAAGAGAGTCGGAATAATCGGATATGGCAGTATGGGGAAGATGCTTCTTGAGAAGTTCAGTGAAGCAGGTTGTGTGAATAAAGACGCGCTGAGGATCGCGAACCGCACTGTCGGGAAGATCGAAGCGGCACCTGATAAGTACAGGATCTGCAGTACGAACATCGAGCTCGCGCGCGAGTCGGACATCGTGTTCATATGCACGCGGCCGCGGGATATCCTTAGTGTGCTCGAGGAGATCATCGGGGATGTGAGTGAAGATGCGCTGATCGTATCGCTCAATGGGAGTATTACTTTCGAGACGCTGGAGGGGATCGGGCGAAGAAAATATGCCAAGGTTATCCCGAGCGTCACCGCCGAGATAAACAAGTCACAGACTCTTGTTACATATAACCCGCTTGCAGGCGAAGAGGAACGGGAGGAGCTCCGGAAGCTGCTCTCGTGCATGGGTAATGTCATCGAACTGCCTGAGAACGAGATGGGAATGGGATCCGAACTTGTAAGTTGTATGCCGGGATTTATCGCATCTATCTTCGACGTGATCTGCCGGTCGGCGGACAAGCATACGACAATCCCGCCCGAGCAGGTAGTGCAGATGGTGCTGAATACACTCTGCGCTACGGGCGAACTGATGCTCCGGAAGGGTATGAGCTTCGAAGATGTTGTGAACAGGGTGGCGACCAAGGGCGGCATCACCGAAGTCGGCGCCCGTGTTATCTATGACGGCTTCCCGGATACGGCCGACGAGATGTTCGGGAAGACGCTCGCCAAGCGCAGGGAGACCGCTGCTATTAAGGAGGAGAATAGGTGAACCGGCAAACAAAAACCCTTGAAACGCAATGGATTCAAGGGTTGTGGCGGAGCCGGTGGGATTCGAACCCACGTGCCCTTGCGGACAAACGGTTTTCAAGACCGCCTCGTTATGACCACTTCGATACAGCT
>OMQY01000154.1 GCA_900313405.1 uncultured Eubacteriales bacterium | reverse complement strand
TTGCCTGTTCCCGGACCTCCCGTGATTATACTGACCGGTCTGCTCAGGCACATAAGAAGGGCCTCGGTCTGAGCCTTATCAGGTACGATACCGGACGCCTCCGCGATCTTGTCGATCGCCTCCTTTGCCTTATCCCTGTTAACTTCTACAAAAGGCGCAGACAGGAAACTGTCTATCTCACGCTTGATCGATGCTTCGGCCGTGAAGAACGGCTTAAGTGCCATCATCGCACCTTCGTCATAGACCGAGCATCCCTCACACTTATCTCCCGTAAACCTGAACACGACAGAGTCACCGTTCTTAACGCTGTTCTCGACCGCAAGGTCATATGCCGGATCAAGAAGTGTCTCACTTATCTCAAGCCCCTCAGCCGCGCCCGAACGGATGATGTCATCACACGATCTTCTGACATATCCGGGCTCAAAACAACTGCTTCCGCTGTTCGCATGAAGCTGTTCGAGCGTATATCTGACAGCCCCTGCGAGCCTCAGTTCATCAAGAGGATCCACCGATGATCTCACGGCGATCTTCTCGCATGTCCCGAATCCTACGCCCGGTATCCTGAGCAGGACATACGGATTCTTCCCGATCTCTTCCGCAGCCGTAAAACCGAAGGTATCATATGCTCTCTCTGACTGTTCCTCGGTAAGTCCCAGAAGTCTCAAGTCCATCAGAAGCCTTAAGTGTTTCTCATCGGCATCTATTGCCTGTGAACACAGGAGCGCTCTGCCTACCGACAGGCCTGATATGGCAGAAGCAGCCTTCTTGGGGGTCTCGAGCAATACATCGAGCACCTTTTTTCCGTATTTTTCCGCGAGAGATGTCGAAGTAACCTTGCCTATTCCCTTAAGATTAGATGCAAGAAATGCCGCGATGACTGCCTTGTCTGATTCTTCATCTCTGATCCTCTCTATCGACGTCGCACTGAGCTGAGGCTTACCGCCATAGAGAGTAACCTTGCCTGAGACCTTATATGAAGCGTCGGCAACTATCTCGTCCGTAGTCGTTCCCTTAACGGTAAAGCCTCCTTTACAGGCGAAAATAACAAAGTCGCCGCTGCCATATATCAATTTGACAGCGGTAACTACATTGTTGTCTATGACTGTGTCAAGGTCATCCCTTGACAGCCCTGTAAGCGCCCCGTTGGGATCGACAGCAGGCATCAGATCCCGGCTTTTTCTCTGATCGCCGAAGCCTTATCCGTAACCTCCCAGGGGAACTCGACATCCGTACGGCCGAAATGACCGTATGCGGCGGTCTTGGCATAGATAGGTCTTCTCAGATCCAGATCCTTGATGATCGCTGCAGGTCTCAAGTCGAACATATCCTTTACGATATCTGCGATCTTCTCATCGGATATCTTACCCGTACCGAATGTATCGACCATGATGGAGACAGGGTGTGCAACACCGATAGCATAAGCAAGCTGTACTTCACACTCGGCCGCTACACCTGATGCAACGATATTCTTGGCAATATATCTGGCAGCATATGCTGCAGATCTGTCAACCTTTGTCGGATCCTTACCGGAGAAAGCACCGCCGCCGTGGCGTCCGAATCCGCCGTATGTATCAACGATGATCTTACGTCCTGTAAGTCCGGAGTCACCCTGAGGGCCGCCGATAACAAATCTGCCCGTAGGATTGATGAAGATCTTTGTCTTATCGTCAATAAGCTCCTTGGGGATAACATAGCCTATGACTTCCTCTTTGATAAACTTCTCAAGTGCGTCATGAGAGATGTCCGCAACGTGCTGTGTGGAGATTACGACCGTCTCGACTCTTACGGCCTTGTCATCGTGATATTCGACCGTTACCTGACTCTTGCCGTCGGGACGCAGGAAAGGAGCAGCACCGGACTTCCTTACCTCTGTAAGTCTTAATGCGAGCTTGTGAGCCAGAGATATCGGCAGAGGCATAAGCTCTTCTGTATCATCATTGGCATAACCGAACATCATGCCCTTGTCACCGGCACCGGTATCAAGATCGCTCTTATCTCCCTGCCTTGCTTCGAGCGCCTTATTAACACCCATCGCGATATCGGGAGACTGTTCATCGATAGAAGTCATTACGGCACACGTGTTGTAGTCGAATCCGGCATCGCTTCCGTCATAACCGATCTCCTTAAGTCTCGATCTTACGATGGCAGGGATATCAACATAAGCAGATGTCGTGATCTCTCCCATTACCATTACCATACCTGTGGTAGCGCATGTCTCGCATGCAACTCTTGCCGAAGGATCCTGCTCCAGTATTGCATCGAGGACGCTGTCTGATATCTGGTCACATACCTTATCAGGATGTCCCTCTGTTACCGATTCTGATGTAAATAACCATTTTCCCTGTCTGCTTCTCATAGTCTCGTCCTTTCTATAAATAAAAAATCCTTCCGTGAGGAAGGCACATTGATCTTCTATGGCATTCCTCTCATCTTTCAGGTTTCCCTGACGGAATTGGCACCGCTGCTCTCCGCGGTTGCCGGGCTTCACAGGGCCGTATCCCTCCACCTCTCTTGATAAGCAGTGAACTTATTTTTAACCAGATGATTGTATCATTGCCGGATCTCATAATCAATGCTTTTCGAGCAATTGTTATGAATTGTCGGGTTTTGTCGTGAATTGTTATGAATTGTGAGCCAATTAGCTCTTGCATCCGAATACAATACGCGGTAACAGAACCGATTCTCATATCGAAAGGAGTCATATCATGGCATTCACGATAAGTGTACACGAACAGAATACTTATATGTATCAGCTCATCTCAGACAGGTTACGCTCCGGGTTCCCGGATGCTTATATCTGTCGTGATACCGACTTGCCCGAAGACAATAGCATCAGTAAATATACGATAGATCTTTATGATAACTCGCGCCTCGGAAAGCGCAGGATAGCGGCGGATAATGATATCAGCGGTCTCTATTCCAATCCCGTACCCATATACACATTCAAGGACGGAACATGGATCGCGGATATGAGATCGGTCGAAGATGCGATCCGGAGGATAAAGAACGATACGGAGATGAAGGACCCGTCTTACATAACACGTACCGGTCCCGGAGAACACAAATACGGGAAGCTCGCGGTGGTCCTGCCATTTACCTACGCCGACGAGCGCGAGGAATATATAAAGACGGCTTTCGACGGGATGAGAGATGCTGATTCGATGTGTATCCGCATAGACCTTATGAGCGGAGCCAGAATGCCTTCATCGTTCAGGACAGATCTTACGGACGGATCTCTTACGACCCTGCTCAAGCACGTAAGGTCACCGTCATTCTTACCGAAGGACATACTCGACTATCTGAATCCTGACAGTATGGGATATCTGACACCGGGAATGCCAGATCTCAATGATGACGTTTACGACTTGGGAACCGATGCAGCCGTATGTCTGCTCCGGAAGCTCAAGGCTCTGATATGTGACACGGAAGGAGCATTCAACGCGCTTGCAGTGATCGAAGGATACAGACTCGACGATCTTAAGAAGCTGATAGAACCTGCAGATGAACTGCATGTCCTGCTCCCTGCCGACAAATGTAATACGGAAGGGTTTGATGAGTTCATAAGGACCTTAAAAAAGTGTCTGACAAGCGAAGCAGACCTGATCGTTCATCACACCGAACCTGTTATGAAGAGGATCACAAAGTGAAAGACATATACGATCTTGAAGACATCAAGGAGAAGATGACATATTACGTACTCAACTCGCTGAGAAATGAGATAGATCCGTCTGAAGACCGTCTCAAGGATATCATCGCCGATGTTGTCAGTGAGGAGACATCTTCACTCGGTATGGAACTTAACGAGAAACGGAAACTGGCATCAGCGGTCTTTAACAGCCTGAGAAGGCTCGATGTTATCGAGCCGCTTATGCAGGACCCGTCAGTTACGGAGATCATGGTGAACGGACCGGATAAGATCTTCTACGAGCGCGGAGGCAAACTGTACCGGTCCGATATACGGTTTAAGGATGCTCACACGCTCCAGACGGTAATATCATGCTTCTTCGCCAATCAGAACAGGCCGCTCAACGAAGCCAATCCCATATCGGATCTGAGGCTTCCCGACGGCTCAAGAGCAAATGCAGTCCTCCCTCCTATCGCCCCTGACGGACCTATCGTCACGATTCGTAAGTTTACGGGCATTTCACACGACATCGTGTCTTTGATCCGTCAGGGGTTTATCAGCGAGGAAGCAGCCCGCTTCATCTGTGAATGTGTCAGGAACCGTAAGACCATCTTCCTGTGCGGAGGCACCGGGAGCGGCAAGACAACATTTCTCAATACGATCTCGGCCTTTATTCCCGAGGACGAGCGCGTAGTAACGATAGAGGATTCGGCAGAACTCAATCTCAAGGAGATAGACAATCTCGTAAGATTGGAAGCGAGACTTCCGGGGCCTGACGGGAGCGGAGAAGTAAATATCGGAGATATGATACGCGCCGCACTGAGGATGAGGCCTGACAGGATAATAGTCGGAGAAGTAAGAGGAAGCGAGAGCGCCGACATGATGCACGCGCTCAATACGGGACACCCGGGAAGCATGTGCACCGGACACGCCAATTCGTGTATAGAGATGCTCGAGCGGCTTACGGGAATGATAATGGCGGGATCGTCGCTACCCTTTGAAGCGATCGTAACACAACTCGCGATGGGTATAGATATCATCCTTCACATCACAAGAGATCGTGAAGGAAGACGGTATGTAGATGAGATATCCGAGGTCCTGCCTGCAAGAGACGGAGAGTTCAGGCTAAGGAAACTCTTCGGATGTAACGGAGGGAATGAACTTGAAAGACTATGTGACGAAGATACGATCAGACAGGCATGCATCTACAGCGTCTGATCAGGCGGGATCGGGCACGATGTCACGATTCCGGATCAATATGCTTTGGTTGTATCCGCTGCTGTGCGGGATATTATATCTGCTCTCGGGAATGTTCATTGATCCGCAGATCCCGAGGCTTATTATTTCAGCTGTTCTGGGTTACTTTCCCTGGCGTGAGGCAGTGAACAAGATATACGCCGGAGAACGTAAGCACCTCAGAACACAGCTGTTGGTATTGCTCCAGGTATTATGTACCAGTGTCAGCAGCGGATACTCCATAGAGAGATCACTTATGCTTGTAAGGCCTGTCATCGAGCACACTTTCGGACATAAATGCATGCTGATAAAGCCGCTGGTCACGCTCGAGAATAACCTTAAGATGCATATGAGCCTTGAAGAAGCACTGATAAGGTTCTCGGATTCGATAGACTTTCCTGAGATCTCACCGGTGTTTCACAGTCTGGCAATATCCGGAAGGATCGGAAACAACAGCCTTGCCATACTTAGGAGCAGCTGTCAGATGCTGTCCGAGCTTAATGCGGTTCAGAACGAGGTCAATGCACAGAATGCAGGCAAGAATGCCGAAGCCGGGATCCTGTGTCTTATGCCTTTTGCAATGACGGCGGCTCTCGACAGGACCGGCAAAGGATATCTGGAGGCTTGCCGGAACACACAGACAGGCTCGATGATACTGGCGATCGCATTCGGGATCTGTATCCTTGCGGCAGCATTGCTGTTCAGGTACATGTCACATACAGAATCGACCGGAATAAGGACATATCATCCGGACCGGAAAAGCAAACGTGCCGTCGCCGGTGACAATAAGCTTACGAAGCTGGCCAAAAGATACCTGCCTTCAGGTTTCCTGTCATCACGGCATGAGCTTTTCAACGAACTGTCCATCGATCCTGATTCGGCCTACGAAGCATATCTGAGAAAACAGATAACGACTGTTCCGATCTCTTTTGCAGCAGCCTTGGCAGTACTCCTGGCCACACAAAATCCGGTAGTCCCGGCATTCATCTTTGCCATACTGATAGGCATGCTTAACCTGCACGACGTAAGAAGGACTGCACAGCTTAAACGAGAAGAACTGATGCAGGATATCCCGCTCTTCTTCTGTCTGGTATCAACGCTTTTGGAGGCCGGAATACAGCTCCCGAAGGCTATAGAGATATGCTCGAAGGCTTTCCGCAAGAATCCCAGTCTGTCCGGAGAGATCAACGGACTTCGGGCAATGATGATAAGCGGCATCTCAGCTTCCGACGCGGTCGAGAAGATGTCTCTTCGGGTACAGATCCCGGAGGCACAATCAGCGCTTCTTCTGATGGCAAGATACGGAAGGCTCGGCACGCCCGAAGTGCTGAATCTCCTGTCCCTTCAGTCAGGCGCCTGCTGGAACCTGTGCCGCAACGCCGCACGGAAGAAGCAGGAACGTGAAGCGTTAAGCCTCTTGCTCCCTATGACGCTCGACTTTATCTGCGTTCTGCTTGTGGCAACAGCACCGGCTATTATTTCGCTCGGCATATAACATAAAGGAGGTAACAAATGATCAGCAAGAACGGAAACAAAAAAGGTATGGGTACGGTTGAAGTAGTAATCATCATAGCCGTACTCGTCGCACTGGCTCTCGTATTCAGGGAGAGCCTTATGGCATTCGGCGGAAGAGTAATGGAATTCTGCTTTGACGACAGTAAGATAGCTAACGCATTCAAGTAATCGATCAACGAGGTAGATATGCATATAAGAAAAGGTCCTTACGGCCACTACGCGATCGAGAGAGCCGATATAACATCAGGAATATATAAGTATGCCGAGCAAATGATAAATTCCGACTTTATGAAGGGATTGCTCTCGGTCTATACCGATGAGCGCAGCGGCACTCTCGAGATGGCTTTTGATTTCTCGGGTATGATGTCCATAGACGAATTCATCTCCTTATCCGATCACAAAAAACACCCGGGAAGACATCTGATCAAAAGACGCGATTCCGTAAGGGCCTTTTTGACTATGCTGTCAGATATGACAGATGTGCTCCTGTTCCCCTGTTCCGTCTGCAGAGACACCGCCTTCATCTTTACCGATCCGCAGGGGGAAACTATACGATTCTGTTCTTTCCCGCTTCAATATGAACCGGACGATATGTCGCTGTCAGCGATCGGAGAAGACGGGATTGAAGAATTGCTCGTTCATCCCTTCTTCGCGGAAGTGTTGACACGGGACGAGATACAACAGATCATTTACTGCGTATCATCGGGAAACAACAGGATGCTACGGGAGTTCTGCGACAGTATGGAGAACGGGAATTGGAAAAGAACTCTCCGGCATAAGGCCGGATCTTCAGAGATATCATTACCGAGTTCAGAGACTGTATTCGGTCTGATGTGCGCATCAGCCTCTCTATACGCTGCTGTTCTCGATCTCATTCCGGTATCAGTACTCTTCTTCATGGCTGCAGTGACATTTATCTATATGTCAGTCAGGGGCAGCAGGCTGACGCTCCCACGTTCCGCCTCTGATGAAGGACCGCAGCCCGGCAGGATCAGGACTCAGGAAGAGATCAACCTGGCGAAGGGGCGGCGCGAAGCGCTTTTCGATTATGAACCGGCTGACAACCGCCCTGTTAGATCATCGACCGGATCACCTCTGATACTGAGAGGTCGAAGTCCTGACAGTAATGAGATCAAGTATGCAATGTATTCCGAGAGGATCATCATCGGCTCCGACAGATTCCTGTCAGATCTGTTCATAGACACGGAAGATGTAGCGGCAATACACGCCGAGATATCAAAGCAGGACGGGACATACTATGTAAGGCCCTTATCCGCGAGCAGACACACATATCTCGAGGACCGGCGTCTGGATGTTGAACATGATTATGAATTGAAAAGCGGCCAGAAGCTTACGCTCGGCGAGACAGAGCTGGAACTCAAGGTCGGATTCGGAGCATGATACCTCAGATGCCGTACTTAGCCTTACACTTCTGAAGTCTGGCCTTCTGGGCATCTGTTCCGTAGACTTCTATAGTATGAACACGGGCACGGGCTCTGCTCAGGGACTTGACACTATCCTCGACGTAACCTGCCGTCCTGGCGCCTTCGTCGGCGACTATGCCTCTGCCGCCTGTCTCGCGGTCACGCTT
>OMQY01000013.1 GCA_900313405.1 uncultured Eubacteriales bacterium | reverse complement strand
TTCCCGGTCATGAATTGATGGATGAAGCAGCCATGTCGCGTGCTCTTATCAGGATTTCGCACGAGATCGTAGAGCATAATGACGGACTCGAAAATGTTGCGATCATCGGCATACAGAAGAGGGGAGTGCCCCTCGCGATGAGACTTCGCAAGCTTTTGGAAGAGATTGAGGGCGTCAAGGTGCCAATGGGTATCCTGGACATCACCTTCTACAGGGATGACCTCTCGATGCTCTCTGCTCATCCGGTGGTAAACGGCACCGATATCCCGTTCGACGTGAACGGCAAAAAGATAATTCTTGTTGACGATGTTCTCTATACAGGCAGGACCACAAGGGCTGCGATAGAGAACATTTTTGATATGGGAAGGCCTGCGAACATACAGCTCGCCATCCTGATCGACAGAGGACACAGACAGCTCCCGTTCAGAGCTGATTATGTGGGAAAGAACGTTCCGACCGCTCTTACTGAACACATCGATGTTGAAGTTAAGGAAGTAGACGGTCAGGACCGTGTTATCCTGCTTAAAGAAGAGGGGGAAGAATAATGGGACTTAAGAGTAAAGATCTCCTGGGCATGAAGCAGCTTACCGCAGATGAGATCATGGAGATCCTTGATACTGCCAAGACAATGAAGATGGTCATATCATCCGGGAACAAGAAGACCAGTCATCTTCAGGGTAAATCAGTTGTCACGCTTTTCTATGAGAACAGCACGAGAACAAGACTCTCATTTGAGCTGGCTTCAAAGTACATGGGTTCTGCCAGTGCCAACATTTCCGCATCTGGAAGTTCGGTTGCCAAGGGTGAATCCCTTCTGGATACTGTCAGGACAATAGATATGATGGGTACGGATATCATCATTATGAGGCATCCTCAGTCAGGTGCACCGCATTCTATCTGTAAAAAGGTAAAAGCATCAATAGTCAATGCCGGAGACGGAATGAATGAGCATCCGACGCAGGCTTTGCTCGATTTGCTCACTATGTACGAGAGATTCGATACTTTCGAGGGTAAGAAGATAGCTATCTGCGGTGACATCTACCACAGCCGCGTCGTAAGGAGTAATGTTATCGGACTTACCAAGCTCGGAGCGAAGGTAAGTGTTTACGGCCCGAGGACCATGATGCCCATTGGTATCGATCAGATGGGCTGTACTATAGCTGACAGCGTTGCTGATTGTGTTAAGGACGCTGATGCCGTTATGGGTCTGCGTGTACAGCTCGAGAGACAGCAGAGCGCTTTGTTCCCGTCTGTTGCTGAATATGCAAGATTCTATTCGATCACACCCGAGATGCTCGCTCTTGCTAAGCCTGATGCTTTCCTTATGCATCCGGGGCCTTGTAACCACGGTGTCGAGCTTCCTACTGCAGTATATGATTGTGACCAGTCAGTAATCAATGAACAGGTAACCAATGGTGTTGCAGTCAGGATGGCTGTTCTATATCTGCTTATGGCAAGGAGGAATAATCTGTGAAGACAATACTTAAGAATTGTAAGGTTTTTGGTTCCGATAAGACGGAACTCTATATAGACGGATCGAAGTTTTCCGAGGCTTTTGCCGAGAATGAAGCTGACGAGGTGATCGACCTTGACGGTAAAACGGTTCTTCCCGGACTTGTTGATATGCATGTTCATTTCAGAGAGCCCGGATATGAATACAGGGAGACTATCGCAACCGGATCTGCTGCAGCTGCTCACGGCGGCTTCACATCCGTTGCCGTTATGCCTAACACTCATCCCGTATGCGATAACGCCGCTGTTGTAAGCGGTATCCTTAAAAAGGCGGAAGAAGCAGGTCTCTGCCGTGTTTATCCGATCGGAGCTGCTACAAAGGGTATTGCAGGTAAGGAGATATCCGAGATAGGACTTATGAAGGAAGCCGGTATCGTTGCCGTATCTGATGACGGTAATCCTATCGCTACAGCCGGGATCTTAAGAAGAGTACTCGAATATGCATCAGACTTTGATGTCCCCGTTCTTAATCACTGTGAAGAGAAGACTCTCGATATCGGAGCAGCCATGAATGAAGGTGTTGTATCAGCTCGGATCGGAATCAAAGGAGTTCCTACGGCAGCAGAAGACATCATGATAGCCCGTGACATTATCCTTGCCGAATACTTGGATACAAGGATCCATATCTGCCACGTAAGTACAAAGGGCGGCGTAAGGATGATCAGAGATGCAAAGGCCCGCGGTGTTAAGGTTACCTGTGAGACTTGTCCTCATTACTTTACGTTAACTGACGAAGCATGTGCTGAATATGATACAAATGCCAAGATGCATCCTCCGCTCCGTACGGAGGAGCACAGGCAGGCAATAATCGAAGGTATAAAAGACGGAACGATCGACTGTATCGTAACGGATCACGCTCCTCATCATCAGGATGAGAAGGAAGTTGAGTTCTCGGTTGCCAATAACGGTATCGTCGGACTTGAGAGTTCTTTTGCTCTTGGGTACACATATCTCGTTAAGCCGGGGATCATTACTCTCGACAGACTTGTAGAGCTTATGTGCTATGCTCCTTCGAAGATATTAAACATCGGCAGAGGCGGTCTTGATGTCGGAGATGACGCTGATCTGACTGTTTTCGACCTGGAAAATGAGTTTACTTTTGATAAGGAAAAGATGCTCACAAAAGGGCGTAATACTCCGTTTGACGGATGGAAGCTCTATGGTGAGACGGTATTGACGATCATGGGAGGTAAGAAGACATATGAGAAACTTTGCTGATCAGCTTACAGACAGGATCGCAGAACTTAAGAATCCTACGGTAATGGGTCTCGATCCCAGGATCGAGTATATCCCTGACAG
>OMQY01000001.1 GCA_900313405.1 uncultured Eubacteriales bacterium | reverse complement strand
CTTCGCACAGGGCGCTCATCACCTCAACGTTAACGTCTTCGGCACAGAGAAGCTGATCGACGCTATGGAGCATCCCGAGAAGGAAGAGTACGCTAACTTCACTATCCGTGTATCCGGATATGCCGTTAAGTTCATCGACCTGACAAAGGAGCAGCAGCTCGACGTTATCTCGAGAACATGTCACGACAGAATGTGATATTACTGATATAATCTGATCAGTTCAGAGCGGCTGTCCGCCAGGGCAGCCGCTTATTGTTTGGAGGGAATATGCTTAAAGGTTACATTCATTCTTTAGAGAGTTTTGGATCGGTTGACGGTCCCGGTGTCAGATATATCATCTTTTTCAGCGGATGTCCCATGCGTTGTCAGTTCTGTCATAATCCGGATACCTGGGTGATGAAGGACGGTACAGAGTATACCGCTGACGAGCTGCTCGAGAAGGCAGTCCGTTATAGAGCCTACTGGGGCGATAAGGGTGGAATTACCGTCAGCGGCGGAGAACCTTTGATGCAGATCGACTTCCTTATCGAGCTGTTTAAGAAGGCAAAGGCGATGAACATAAATACCTGCATCGATACTTCAGGCGCGCCCTACTCGACAACGGAGCCATTTGCATCCAAGTTTGCCGAGCTTATGAAATATACCGATCTTGTTATGCTGGATATAAAGCATATAGATGAAGAAGGACACAGGACTCTTACCAAGTGTACTAACAGGAATATCCTGGACATGGCGACATACCTGTCGGATACGGGCAAGGACATGTGGATCCGTCATGTGCTCGTGCCTGAACGCAATGATACTGACGAATACCTGACACGTCTGGCAGACTTTATAGATACCCTTAAGACAGTGAAAAAGGTCGAAGTCCTGCCGTACCACACACTGGGTATCCACAAGTGGCAGACGCTCGGGATCCCTTATGAGCTGGAGGGGATCGACCCGCCGACCAAGGAGAGGGTCGAGAATGCCAACAAGATACTGAAGACGGACAGCTATAAGAGTGAATAGCGAGATGATAGAATCCCCCGATAGTGTATCAATCGGGGGATTGTAGTTCAGTAGATATCGAAAGCGGAGTCAGGTAGACTACCTATGACCTGCTCGAGAGAAAAACTACCAATTTTGACTTTGAGCAGTTCGTCTATACTTTTAACATCAATGGGACGTTTGTAGAATTCTGCAAACGAAATGTAGTCAGGTCTATTGTCATTATAGTAAGTGACGGAGTATCTTTTTCCTTTATAATCAAAACCATATATAGTGGTTTCGCAGAGGTTGTAGGAGTATCGTGAACGTTTTTGTTCCATGGTATAATTACAAGTACATGAAGATCATTAAAGCCATAAAAAAGGTAATTCATAAGACATGCGGTAAAGCGCGTTGGCTTCTGCTGGCGTCGGTTATCCTGTTTCTTTTGTCTTTGGGGGTTACTTACTTTACGCCCCTGTATCGTTATATCGCAGTTCCTACCGACGAGAGTGATCAATTCATACATGAGTACCCGCTTCATAATGTCGTGCCTTTCTCGATCAATGAGAACGGAGATATGGCGGTAGTCTGCTATCAGAATCCGAACGGAGTAGCATCCGTCATCAATGTGGATACAGGTGAACAGGGGTATTGCGGTATCGGATATTTGACTAATACCGGTCTGAACCCCAGCGGGTTATCGATACCCGGGAACATTGCGCTGGCAGACAGCGGAGAGATCTATGTCTTATGCAATGAAGATAAGGGAGACTATCTGGTCCGAGTATCCCCGAACTACAGAATGACAGACAAGATACTTACCTTTGAGACCGGTTCATCGGACAAGATGGGCGGAGCGGTATTGAGCCGGCTTCACTACTTTGACGGGCATGTTACTTTCGCGAAGATCGAAGCAAACGGGGTTACTCTGTACTCGATCGATACAACTGATCTCTCTGTCAGCACGAGCAATACATATACTACGGATCCGAACGGGACTTATACGGTCGATGTGATCCCGATCGACGGTTCTTTTCTCTTCATGAGGAGTAACGGCGAGGTATACGACGTCGGATTCAATGAGCCGATCGGCGAGAGCATCTACCACTTTGATCCTTCGGATGACAATGCTCCGTACTTTAACGCTGCCGTAATATCTGACGGCAAGCTCTATGTGGCCGTCGATTCAGATCCCGTCACCGTGTATCTTCTGGAGGACGGTGAACTGACGGAAGTATTTGATACTGACGGAATGATCGACGACCCCGGAGATTTTATCAACATCGATTCCTATCGTCCGGCGGGCGCATCCCATGACACTCTCGTTGTCTGTTACGAGAACGGTCTGCTCGCATATTCTGACGGTGAACTGACACTCAGAGATGTTGTGTTAAGACCTAACATTACGCCGTTAATGTACATAGCCTACTGGGCAAGCTATCTGTTTATTCTGCCCCTCATAGGACTTATCATCAATCTCATAATCCGTAAGAAGACACTTCTGTATAAGCAGCTCATAGTATCATTGCCGGTCTTCATCATACTTACGATCGTACTTGCCGTATCCGTATACAGATACACGGATTCACAGAATAAGCAGGATATCGAGAAAGACATAACCATGATATGCGACCTTGCCACCGACAACTTCACGGGATATGACTTCTCGAAGCTGATGGAGGCGAACGAAGACACCGGCGCTGCATATAGTGAGCTCAGGAAACGACTGGTCGCATTGGGCTCTGACTCCGATTGGAGTGAGGGATATGAGTTCTCCGTTATTTACAGGGACGAAGACGGTCTTGCTCATGTTCTCGCAGCTGATAATAAGCTTACGATGCCGATGCAGGTAGAAGAATCTTTGGATGACGATTTTGATGATACGGCGGATCTTTATCTGGCGAGCAATATGAGCGGCCTTACCGGTTATGATGCCATAACGGACAGTACCATAGCTGCCTACGGCCGTATCGGCGGAGCGGATTCCGGCGGAACATACTATCTGAAGGTTTCCGAAGACATCGAATTCCTGTACGACTCCAGAGCCGAGATCTGGACCAAGATCGCACTCTACTGCATCCTGATCATCGTCGTGCTCACGGTGCTGATCGTATTATCCATGCTCATGATAACCAGAGTCATTAAGAAAGCCACCAAGACGGTCAAGAGCATCGAGGACGGCGATCTCTCTGCGCGAATCAACTACAAATCGAAGGACGAGCTGGGACAGATATGCGACCGGGTCAACAATATGGCCATAAGCCTCGAACACTCTTTCGAAGAGAAAGACCGTACCGAGAAGTTCTACTATAAGTTTGTTCCCGAGAGGTTCCGCGAATACCTGGGCAAAGAGAGCTTCACCGACCTTACGCTGGGTGATGCGAGCAGCCGCGAACTGACGGTCCTCTTCTGCGATATCCGTTCCTTCTCGATCAACTCCGAGATCATGACAGCCAAAGAGAATTTTGCCTTCGTCAACACGATCTACGGCAAGGCAGGTCCGATCGTACGCGAGCACAACGGATTTATCGACAAGTATATCGGAGATGCCGTTATGGCTCTTTTCGAGAACCCCGACGATGCCGTCGCATGCGGCATTGATCTGTACCGTGCCATCGTACTCGATCCGTCCACCGCCAAGGAGCTGAACGTAAGTGATATCAATATCGGTATCGGCATTCACACGGGCATGGCCATGATCGGTATCGTCGGTGAGAGCGAGCGTCTGTCCGGCACTGTTATCTCGGATACGGTCAATCTCTCCTCTAGACTCGAGTCGCTGACAAAACAATACAAGACGGCTATCCTTGTCTCGAAGGACACGGTTGACCGCTTGACCGCTCCCGACGAACTCGGCCTGCGCTATCTCGGCATGATACAGGTAGCCGGAGTCAACGAGGTCAAGGGCGTATATGAGGTGCTCGACTGCCTGAAGGATGACGAGAAGGAAAAGCGTGCGGGCAACAGTCTGGAGTTCAGGGAAGCGATGAGACTGTTCCAGCTCGGACGAAGGGACGACGCCGCGAAGGCACTCGAGAGACTCGCGTCAGAAGGTAAAGACGATTATGTCTCTGCGATGTACCTGGAATACATCCGTTCCCTCTCCGAGGATGATAAGAGCAACATATTCAGGTTCGTAAGGAAATAGAGCCGAGAAGGGTCGGTTCATCCTGAAATCATCTTTCCCCCAATGGGATGAATCTCCGGAACAAAAAAACGCGGAGGTGATCAGTTCACCTCCGCGGCCATTATTTATAGCTTTGTGAATTACTCTTCGACTTCGGCGGCAGCGGCCTTTGCCTTCTGAGCCTCGATGGCCTTGGCGGACTTCTTTACCATGAACAGGCTGATGAGGAGAGCTACAACATAGAGAGCGCATGTAACGTAGAGGACGTACTGGTAACCTGCGGGGTTATCGGCAGGGTCCTTTGTTCCGAAGTGCTTAACGATGTATGTAGCCATCTGGTTTCCCGTGAGACCGGCCATAGCCCAGGCGGAGAGTGTCAGGCCGTGGATGGCACTGATGTTGCCCATGCCGTAGTGATCGGACAGGAGTGTGGGAACGTTGGAGAAGCCTCCGCCGTATCCTGCGTTGACCATGAAGATCAAAGCCATAACGATAACAACGAGGACCATGTTCTTGGAGTCGCCGTCGTAGGCCTTCTTGATGGCGCTTGTAGCGAGTGTGAGAGCTGTCAGACCGATGGAGATCGAGAAGATCAGCTTATAGATCGTGTTACGGTCCTTCAGGTAGTCGGCCCATGTGGAGAAGCCCAGACGTCCGCCGGCATTGAAGATGGCGGATACGGACGAGAGAGTAGCGGCAACGCCTGCCAGACCGATAACGGTTACGATCTGCTTCTCCTGAGAGATGATGGCCAGACCGCAGGTGATGTTGATGTAGAACATCAGCCAGATACCGATATAGTTGCTGATGGGACGGGACTTGATAACGGAGATCGTGCTCTTCTTCTCTTCCTTCGGGGGCTCGACCCAGCCGTCAGGCTTCTTGAGGAGAAGGTGTCCGATGAACATCATTACGAAGTAGATCGCTGCGAGGATCCAGAACATACGGTAGATGCCGGCACCGTTCCAGCGATAGACCTTGTCTTCGACGTTGGTGTACATGATGTGCTCCATGATAGGGGAAGCGATAGCCTTGGCAGCGCCGAAACCGGCAACTGCAAGACCTGTTGCAAGACCCTTGTGATCCGAGAACCAGAGCATGAGCGTCTTAACGGGGGAGAGGTAACCGGTACCCAGACCGATACCCATTATGCATCCGTAGCAGAGATAAATGCCGAAGAGGGCAACATTGCTGCCGGGATGGTCACCGCCGTAGCGGATGAAGAATCCTGTTCCGGCCATACCTACCGTGAAGCAGATGGTCGCAACGAGGGATGAAAGGTGGATATTCTTTTCAACAACATTTCCGAGGAATGCAGCTGACATTCCGAGGAAGAAGATAGCCAGGCTGAAAGCCCAGGCAGTGGCACTTGATGACTTGCCGATGTATGCACCGATCTCGGAACTGAACATAGACCAGCAGTATACCGTACCTACACTGCAGTGGAGGAGCAGTGCGGGGATGGCTGCACGCGTCCACTTGTTATTACGCCAGCCTCCTGATTTTGTCTCACTCATAATAAGCCTCCTACAATGGTTTTGTTTATACCGCAAGGAATAATATCTTATTTTTGACGCGAGTGCAATTTATTTAATAGGTATATAGTCAGATTTGGTGCATTTGTCATGTAAAAACAATATAAACGGCGATTTCTCATCGAAAAACCATATTTGCAATACTTAGTGTATCCGTCAGAAAATACTGATATAATAAGCAGGTATAGTATATGGATCCGGGAGGAACAACTATGAATAAGAAGGAAGTTAGATCGCTGAAGATCACCAAGTTTTTGGCTTGTTTTGTATTATTGATATTCGGACTGTCATTTTTCCTCTGGCCCGATGACAGAGCAAAGGATTTTGCTCAGAGCATAGGTCTTGTACTTGCAGTTGCAGGTATCATCGAGGCACTGATCCTTCTGATCAAGTCGGATAAGGATACAAGAGGCATCGGATTCATCATCCTGACGGTCATCTGTCTGGGTCTTGCAGGTCTCGGCGTATTCTTTGCGATCAAGCCGGATAAACTCGTAGACACCTTCGGATACCTGTTCGGTATAGCAGCGCTCCTGATGGCAGCATATAATATCTATCTCTCGCTCGGGATCATCCGTAAGAATAACGGCGAGAAGTGGGGAGTGGCGATCATACTCTCACTCATTACTTTCGCTCTGGCGGTCATCGTTATCATCAAGGCAGACGATATGACGAACGGTCTTAAGCGCTTTATCGGAGTAATGCTCATCGTAGCGGCTATATCCGAATTCTGGAACAGCATCAGCATCAAGGCTGCCGATAAGAACAAGGCTAAGGCTATCGAAGCCAAGACCGTCAAGGACGCTGAAGACTGATATTTTTATCGACTACCTCAGATTTGCCATCAAAGTAATTTGACGGACTTGCAAACCTGTCATAAAATAGTACCCGTGGACAAATATAAGGGAACGGAGAATTTTTATGCAGATCGATAATTTTACCCGTATTTCTCGCGATGAAGTCGCGAAGGCCATTGACATTGTCAACAGGATCACAGATTACTACTATCAGAAGATGGTCGGTCAGCGTGAGCTCGGAACGGCTCTCCTGATCACGCTCATAGTTAACGGTCATATCCTGATCGAGTCTGTCCCGGGTCTGGCCAAGACCACGGCAGCCAAGACCATGACGGAAGCCGTTAACGGTAAGTTCTCAAGGATCCAGTGCACGCCTGACCTTCTGCCGAGTGATATCGTAGGAACGCAGATCCTCAATTACACGAATAATACTTTCGAGACAAAGCTCGGCCCGGTTCATGCCAACTTTGTACTTCTCGATGAGATCAACCGTTCAAGTGCCAAGACACAGAGCGCCATGCTCGAGGTCATGCAGGAGCACCAGACGACGATCGGCGGCGAGATCTATCCCGTGCCGGATATCTTCATGGTAATCGCGACACAGAACCCGATCGAGCAGGAAGGTACATATCTCCTCTCGGAGGCACAGCTCGACAGATTCTTCATGAAGTGTACGATCGACTATCCTTCGGCAGAGGAGGAACTTACGATCGTTAATCGTGTTGAGGAGGACGTCTTTGCCGATGTCCGTTCCGTTGTTACTCTCGACGATATCAGATTCCTTCAGAGCCTCGTCAAAAGAGTATATGTAGACGACTCAGTCAAGAACTACATCATAAGACTCGTTGAAGCAACACGTCATCCCGAGAGATATATCCGTCAGGATCTTGCACAGTATGTAACGATCGGCGCGAGTATCAGAGGATCCATCTGCCTGATGGAGGCTGCAAAGGCGGTCGCACTCCTTTCCGGACGTGATTATGCCACACCTGATGATGTTAAGTCTCAGATCCATAAGGTATTGAGACACAGAGTAACACTCAACTTCGCAGCTGTTGCGGACGGTGTTACCGAGGATAAGGTCATCGACGCGATCATGGGGGCTATACCTACACCATGATGTCCGGTTATATCAATAAGATAAAGGCCAATGTGAGTATTTATGCTACTCACAAGACATCCAGCGTACTCGACGGTTCATATCTTTCCGTCTATATGGGCAGAAGTCTGAACTTCGAGGACTTAAGAGAGTATGTCCCCGGGGACAACATCAAGGACATCGACTGGAAGGCGTCATCGAGATCCGGCAATCTTCTCATCAAGAGATATGTAGCCGAGAAGAAGCACAATATCATGTTGGTCATGGATACGGGAACGAAGATGGAGGGCGATACCCTGAAGGGAGCCTCCAAGCGTGAGACTGCGCTCATGACTGCAGGTACTTTGTCTTATCTTGCCTACAAGAACGGTGATAATGTCGGAGCTCTCTACGACTGCGACGGCATGATGAAGTACCATCCGTTCAAGTCCGGACTTGTAAATGTCGAGAACATCCTGGCGGCTTATAATGCTGACACGATGAAGACCAAGAAGGGTAATGTCGAGCGTACTCTCGAATATATAATCAATCACTTCAAGCGTAAGATGATCATCATCGTTATCTCTGACCTGAAGGGGATCGCGACGATAAGTGAGACAACGCTTAAGAGACTCCGTATCATGCATGACGTCATGTGCGTCGAGATCAGCGATGCTGATGTAACCGGCGGCAAGACTTTCGATCTTGATACGGGATTATATATGCCGCTGTTCATTACAAAGAACAAGAAGCTCGAGAAGATGGAAAGGGAAGAGAAGGAAGCTCTGCGACGTGAGAACGAACGCAAGCTTGTGCACGGCGGAGTCATGAGCGTCGGGATCGACGATATGGAAGATACCGCCGGCAAGATAATCGAATTACTGGAAAAGCACAGATATGCCAACAACCGTTGATCTACAGAAGCCATTATCATTTTCGCTCGTCCTGACGGTGATCCTGATCGTTCTGGCGGTCCTGCCGCCGTTGATCTGGCTCATAATCAAGCT
>OMQY01000036.1 GCA_900313405.1 uncultured Eubacteriales bacterium | reverse complement strand
CGTGAAGCCGCCTGCTCTTCCAACGGGAATGATGGTTACACGATCGACCTTCTCATAGTCTGATGTAGCACGGAGCACAACTGCGTGGCCGGCCTCGTGATAAGCAGTGAGCTTCTTGACCTTGTCGGTAAGCTTCTTGGAATTCTTCTCAGGTCCCATCATTACACGGAACATAGCATCCTGTATCTCAAGAGGGGTGATCTCCTTCTTGTTGCGGCGGGCAGCCATCAGCGCAGCCTCGTTCAGGAGATTCTGAAGATCTGCGCCCGTGAAGCCGACTGTGGACAGGGCGATCTCATGAAGATCAACGTCCTTGGAGCGCGGCTTTCCCTTGGCGTGAATGCCGAGGATCGCCTCACGCTCGTCAACATCAGGAGGATTAACCCTGATCCTTCTGTCAAATCGTCCGGGACGAAGGAGCGCGGGATCCCATACGTCCTCACGGTTTGTCGCCGCGATAACGATTACGTTTGTATTTACATCAAATCCGTCCATCTCAACGAGGATCTGGTTTAATGTCTGCTCACGCTCATCCTGACCGCCGCCTAAGCCTGCGCCTCTCTTACGGCCTACGGCATCGATCTCGTCGATAAAGATAACTGCCGGAGCATTTTTCTTTGCCTCGGCGAAAAGGCTCCTTACACGGGAAGCACCGACACCGACGAGCATCTCAACAAAGTCAGATCCCGAGATATAGAAGAACGGTACGCCTGCTTCACCTGCGACGGCACGGGCAAGAAGCGTCTTACCGGTACCGGGAAGGCCATACAGAAGAACACCTTTAGGTATCTTGGCACCAAGCTGCTGATACTTACGGGGAGACTTCAGGAAGTCTACTATCTCGCTCAGCTCCTCCTTCTCCTCGAGAGATCCTGCTACGTCATCAAACTTGACCTTGATCTCGTTGGGACGCGACATCCTGGCACGGTTATTACCGAAGCTGAAGACGCTGTTGCCTTCTCTCGTCTGCCTTGTCATGCTTACGAAGATGATTATTACAAGTATGATCGTTCCGACCATCATGACGATGTTGATGACTACGGACCAGTCAAAAGGCTCGGAATAGTCATAGGACTCGATCTTGCCCTCGGTTACCGCGTCGTCAAGGATCTTAAGGAGATCATCAACATACTCTTCAGGAATCGTCTGAGTGATCGACTTCTCGTCACCGACCTTATCTGTATAGTTGACCGTAACCTTAGTGCCGTCGATATCTACTGTTGATACTTCATAGTCCTCACTGTCTATATAACGCGTTACATCCGATAATGTTGACTTCTCGCCGCTTCCGAATCCGTTACCGAAGAAACCGTATGCCAGGACGATCAGCACAACGAGCATTATTATGTAGAAAAGTATTCCCGAGCCTCCTCTGGAACGCTTTCCGTTATTTCCGCTTGTACCGTTATTTGCCATTAATTACCTCCGCTTATATCACGTAAAGGACACAACGCAGACATCTTTAAGTTCGCGATAGAGTCCGTTATAGTCTAATCCGTATCCGACAATGAACTTGTCGGGTATAACGATCCCGTCATATTCGGGTTCGAGGGGCTTTACCCTTCTGTCAGGCTTATCAAAGGCCGTGCAGATCTTAACAGATGCCGGTCCCCTCTCGAGCAGCATCTCCCTTAAGAGTGTCAGTGTCCTTCCGGTATCGACGATATCCTCAACGAGAAGTACGTGCTTTCCCTTGATATCAGTACTCATATCCTTCTTGATCACCAGATTACCGGTGGAATTCTCTCCTACATAACTGGATACCTGAACAAAATCAACTGTAACAGGCATATTGAGCTGACGTACAAGATCTGCCGTAAAAACAAATGCTCCGGTCAAAATACCCACAACGATAAGCTCTTCCCCCTGATAATCACGATTGATCTCAGAAGCTACGCGGCTTACCATCTTTTTGATCTCTTCCTCAGAGATCATTACCTCAGATACATCTATTCCCACTTAACACTCCATTCCTAAGCCGTCAGTGATCCTGACTGCTATATAATGATCGGCTTCTATGTCTCGTCCCGGGTCAGAGATCCATGCCTTATACGACTTTTCACCCGTATATCCGACCGCGTGCCCCACGCCCGGTATCCACAGTGCGTCATTCCCCCTGACAGCCATTACAACGTGTGCTCTGGCCTCTCTCGGAACTTTTAAGTCCGCCAGCAGATCGCTCACTTTCTTGCCGAAGTCCGTCCCTGCACGTCTGAAGACAACATCGGGCAACCCGTTTACAAATGCAGTTTCTTCCGTATCATCCGGGTATATCGGCAAAACCCACGACAAATCATTATACTCTAATCCCGTATTATTCTCAACGACCCATGTCTCAAAGTTAAGTACAGTTTTAGGCATTTTTGAGTTTTTCGAGTCAGACACCGGTAATCTCACAATATCTGTGCAGACCTGGAACCCCATAAGTCTCGCGATACCGCACATGGCATCTTCCCGGCACTCAGAATGACAGAATACAAGATAGCCCGCCGCTGTCGTTGCCTGCCGTCCCCTGCCGAGGTCAAGTGACTTCTCCGCAGCTCCGGGATCCGAGATAAGGTCTCTAACCTTAGCGAGATGCATTCTCTCGAAGTCGACCAGATCCCCATATGATTCCATCCACATCTTACGTATCACTCTCGAGAGGATAGCGGGATGAAGACCGGTAAGATCCCCGCATCTCATATAGACATATCCGCTGCATCCGATCCTCAGACGCTCGTATATACTGTCGGTTTCCCGTCTGATATAGTCGAGATCGTAAGACAACAGATCGTATGTATCAGCCAGAGCCTTCTCGGGCTCCTTTACCGAGACCTTTGAGATAGCAGGTAACAACTCATTACGCCATTTATTACGTGTATGATCAGTCTCGAAGTTAGTCTCATCTGTCGCATATTCGATCTTCTCCGCGCGAAGAAGATCAAGGATATCTTCCTTGGAAATGCATAAGAGAGGTCTGATTATCCTTCCGCTCACAGGTTCCGGTGAGACGAGGCCTTCCAACCCGCTTCCTCTGAAAAGATTCATCATGACAGTCTCTGCCAGATCTCCTCTGTGGTGAGCAACCGCTATGCGGGATATACTCTCATAATCATCACCTAACAGTTCATGAGCAACATCATCGAAAGCCTGATATCGCAGTATCCTTCCACTCTCCTCCTCGGACCTTTTGACCGAATCGGCAAACCCTCTTACGTCAACAGAACGGACATAGAACGGTACATTAAGCCGTTGCGCACATCGTCTCGCGAGTTCCTCATCAGCTTTGGCATTATCTCTGAGATTATGGTTTACATGTACGGCCAACAGATTCGGAAAGGACTCATGGCGATCACGCAGTTCAGCCAATATCGTAATAAGAGCTACAGAATCCGGACCGCCTGACAATCCCACGATAAGATTCCCGGTATCGAAAAGGCAGTGCTGCGATGCAAACCTCGCCACAACGGTCAAGATGTCCGTCTTCATACATCAGAAGCCTTCCGGGAAATCAGTTGAGCTGTCCTCGAAGTATTCGTCGTTCGCAGGATTGGAATAAGGCTCCTCCGGTGGAGGGACATCCTCCTCAAACGGCGGCGGAACCGGCTCATTATCGAACTTGTAATCAGATGCCGAAGCATCAGATGATGTAGTTCTGGTATATGCTGACTGTGAACCTGTAGAAGCCGGGTCAACAGGGTCATAGGTCCTGTCCTCTTCAAAGAACAACGTCTTCTCAGCCCACCACTTCAGACGAACGACACCGGTCTCTCCGTGTCTGTTCTTGGCAATGATCAATTTGGCATCCTGGACCGGACCGTCATCTTCCTTCTTGTAATAATCACGGTCGATAAAGATTACCGCGTCGGCATCCTGCTCGATAGCACCCGAATCACGGAGATCTGACAGAAGCGGACTGGCATCTTTTCCTCTCTCGGAGTTTCTCTTCTCAGAGCTTCTCGATAACTGTGCCAGCGCGATAACAGGGACCTGAAGATCCTTTGCCATAACCTTAAGCTGTCTCGATATGCTCGCTACTTCTTCCTGTCTGCTCGTATTCTTACCCTTATCTGAACCCGACATAAGCTGCAGGTAGTCAACGATTACCAGACCAAGTTTACCGTGAGCCTTAAGCTCCTCACACTTGGTGTACATCTTTACGGGAGTCACGGCAGATGTATCATCGATATAGATAGGAAGCTCTGACAGTTCCCTGAAGACCTTGGTCAACTGTGTCTCCTTCTCTTTGCTGATCTTGGCACGAGAGAGTTCCTTTGCGGTAACATCTGACCTTGAAGCCAGGATCCTGTTTCCTACCTCAGACTTACTCATCTCGAGCGAGAAGATATCGACATTCGAATTCTTATGCACCGCAACATTAGTTGCAATGTTGATAACAAGGGATGTCTTACCGACACCCGGACGGGCCGCGATGATATTAAGTGTTCCGGGCCTGAGTCCTCCGAGCATCTGATCCAGTCCTCTGAAACCGGTATAGGTTACACTCTTCTTCTGCTTACCGTTAAGGATCGAGTGTATCTCATTGAGATTCCTCTTGAGGATCGTATGGAGAGCCTCGAAGCCTGTCTCATCAGGTGCTTCCCTCAATGCCATCATCTTGCCGATGGAAAGGTCCGCCAGATCCTTGATATCATTCTTCGGCGAAGAAGCATCTCTCAGTATGCCCTTCAACATATCGATAAACAGCCGTCTCGTACTCTTCTCGGAGACGATGGAGATATAACTGTCGATATTGCTCATTACGGCAGGAGTATCCGCTACAGAGAAGACATACTCCGTGCCGCCTGCAGCGTTAATATGCCCCTCATGTTCAAGGTGCTCGACAACATTAAATCTGTCGATGCTTCCGCTGTTGATATAGAGAGCCACGACAGCCTCAAAGATAAGACTGTTCCTCTTATCGGCAAAGGAATCCTTTGACACGCCGCGATTGATCGTGGTGTCAAGGGCCTCCTTCTTCCTGATACAAAGGGACAACAAAGCCTTCTCCGTCTCATAATCCGTGATCGGAGCGACCTTCTTCCCATTATCTTCAGGATCGATCAGATTGTCGTACAACTCTCTTTCCATCTCTTACCCGGCCTCAACGTTTACATTGATCTCGCAGGATACCTTGGGATGCAGTTTGATCCTGACACCGTATGTTCCGACATTCTTGATGGCATCCTTGATAACGACCTGCTTCTTCTCGATATCAAAGCCATCTGCCTTGAGAACATCGGAAATGTCGGCATTCGTAACAGCCCCGTAGAGCTTGCCGCCTTCGCCGCCCTTAGCCTTAACCGTAAACGACTTACCGCCGAGCTTATCAGCCAATTCATTGGCTGCAGCCAGCGCTCTTCTCGCATTCTCAGCTTCAGCGCCCTTCTTCATCTTAACGTCATTCAGATTAGCTGCAGAAGATTCCCTGGCAAGCTTCTTCTTGAGCAGGAAGTTCCTGCCGTATCCGTCATTTACCTCGACAACATCGTTTACCTTGCCGAGTCCTTTAACATCCTGAAGGAGGATAACCTTCATATATGCACCTCCGTCTACTGCATAAAGCAGATAATTATAAAAATCGGGCATTCCCTCTATAAGAGAATGCCCAATAATTATATACTACGATTCGCTATATTTCCACGAGGCAGATCAGTCTGCTACATAAGGAAGAAGAGCGATCTGACGAGCACGCTTGATAGCCGTTGTCAGCTCACGCTGATGTCTGGCGCATGTGCCTGTCATTCTCTTAGGCAGGATCTTACCACGCTCGGAAATGAACTTGGAAAGACGTGTCGTATCCATGAAATCGATCTCAGAAACCTTCTCGGTGCAGAAAGCACAAGCCTTCCTTCTGGAGCGTCTGGATCTCATGTTGCCGGAAAACTCGCGTCCGGTCTTGGGTGCTCTGTTCTCAGCCATTACATTAATCTCCTTAATCAAATTAGAATTCGAAAGGAAGTTCTACACTTCCGTCAGATCCGAAGACATCATCATCCATATCGGGAGCGATAGCCGTCTTAGGTGCCGTAGGAGCACTTGCTGCTACACTTCCCTGTGCAGGCTGTGCGGGTTCTGCAGGAATATAATTACTGTTGCCCTGGCCTGCGCCCTGCTTAGGAGCCGATGATTCAACGAACTCAGCCTCCTCTACAAGGACCTCTGTCACATAACGACGCTGACCTGACTGATCTTCATAACTTCTTGACTGGATACTTCCACTGATACCGATCTTGGAACCCTTGTGGAAATACGAATTAATGAAGGTAGCCGTCTGACGCCATGCAACACAGTTGATGAAGTCCGCCTGTCTCTGTCCGTTCTGATCCTTGAATCTGCGGTCAACCGCGATCGTGAAATTGCAGAACGGAACCTGAGATGAAGTATTCTTAACTTCCGGATCCTTTGTTAATCTTCCTACCAAAATTACCTTGTTCATGTTTACCTCCGTTCGGTACGATTACTCGTCCACGCGAACTGTCAGGTAACGAAGGACACCATCGGTAATCTTAAGTACTCTCTCGATCTCCTTAGGGAAATCACTCTCGGCAGTAAAGATAATCTTGACATAAACTGCTTCCTTCTGATCTTCGATCTCGTAAGCAAGCTTCTTCATTCCGAGATTATCAAGTACATCGATCGTAGCACCGGACTCAACCTTTGCCTTGATCTGCTCGATGAGAGCATTGGTCTTCTCCTCGCCGTCTGCGGCACTGAGAACAACTACCAGCTGATACTTGTTAGCCATTATATTCACCTCCTCTTGGTCTTACGGCCCGATAATCACTATCGGGCAAGGATAGCTGTTAACAAACAGCAAAGGAGAGAATACCACAGCCAAAGCCTATAAGTCAAGGGTATTGCCCGTCCGAGGGCACTTGGATCACTTGTTGTCTACCGTCATTCTTAAAGTTCGCGTCTTCAAATTTCTTACGGATCTATTTTACATCGGATCGGGATAAATATCAAGAACATTTGTTTATCCGGCATGAACCATTTGCTCGCTCAACCATATGTCTCGTCAATATATATGTTCAACCTGTTTGATGTTGAATGCAAAAGATCCCCATAATAGCGAGTTGTCAGACTCAAAAGCCCCGGATCGCTTCTCTTCAGCTCTCCGGGGCTATAAGTTCACTTGGTTTTGATGTTCACTTCAGTATTCCGTACTCGGCACAGATCCCTGCCCACTCGGCAGATCCCGCGAAGCCCCGG
>OMQY01000034.1 GCA_900313405.1 uncultured Eubacteriales bacterium | reverse complement strand
TTCAAGTTGAAAAGCTGGGTAAATAAGGGATCTTCCTTATGAGGATAGTCCATCTCGTAGTGATCAGTGATGCCGACACGGGGGATGGAGCGTTCCTTAGCCGTGTTAATGAGTTCATCAATAGTCATCTGGGCATCGGGACTGAACCTCCCTGTGTGATTGTGACTGTCAGTATACATTCTGTGACCTTCTTCTATTTTTTAATAATTCTATCATAAAGTGTCATTTACAAAGAATAATGATATTATAGTTCCAGATAATTGAAAGAGGTGATCAGTATGGCTGATAAAAAGAAAAAGTCCGCTATAGCGGCAGAATATCCCAATCTTTACGAAGGGATTAGCAATGATGATCTGGAGTCCTGCATGTCATTTGCTGAAGACTATAAGTCTTTCCTTGACATATCCAAGACTGAGAGAGAATTCGTTATCAACAGTATCGAAGCTGCAGAGGATCTCGGTTTTGTATCCGTCGACAAGGTCAAGAAGCTCAAGGCCGGTGACAAGGTATATTCCTCGATCAAGGACAAGGGACTTATCCTTGCAGTAATAGGCAAAAAGCCTGTTGCTGACGGCCTTAATATCCTTGGAGCTCATATAGATTCTCCCAGACTCGACCTCAAGCCTAATCCTGTTGTTGAAGATACCGAGACTGTATATCTTAAGACTCACTATTACGGCGGTATCAAGAAGTATCAGTGGACTACTATCCCGCTTGCCATTCACGGAGTGCTCTTTAAGAAGGACGGCAAGTCAGTTAATGTAGTTATCGGCGAGAAGGACGATGATCCGATCTTCTATATTACAGATCTTCTGCCGCATCTCGGTAACGAGCAGATGTCCAAGAAGGCTTCGGAGTTCATCCCCGGTGAAGATCTGACTGTCGTCGTAGGCGGTATCCCTTTGAATTCTAAGGAGAAGGAACCCTACAAAGCAGCTGTCCTCAAGTATCTGAATGCCAATTACGGTATAGATGAGAAGGATCTTGTTGCAGGCGAGATCGAGATCGTTCCCGCCATGAAGGCCAGAGATGTCGGTTTTGACAGAGCTTATATCGCGGGTTACGGTCATGATGATAAGGTATGTGCTTATCCTGCACTCATGGCACTTCTTGCTCAGGAGAGACCTGCTAAGACATGTGTAACGATCCTAACTGACAAGGAGGAGATCGGTTCATATGCCAATTCCGGTGCTCAGTCTGTTCTCTATGAGAACTTCCTCATGGAGCTGCTCGCTCTGTCGAACGGAGGCAACTTCGATATGCTCAAGTTCCGTAAGATGATGGCTGCATCGAAGATGCTGTCAACTGACGTATCGAATGCTTTTGATCCCAAGTATGCGAACGTTTCCGATAAGTCCAATACCGCATTTATGTCTCACGGTATCAAGCTTGAGAAGTATGTCGGTGCCAGAGGCAAGTCGGGTTCCAGTGAAGCTACAGGTGACTTCGTTTCCGAGATCATCAGGGTTTTCGATAAGAATTCCATACCGTGGCAGACCGGAGAACTCGGTAAGGTCGACGCCGGCGGCGGCGGAACTATCTCGGCATACATGGCCAAGACGGGCATGGATGTTATTGACGCCGGCGTTCCTGTATGGTCGATGCATGCTCCTTATGAAGTGATATCCAAGATAGACCTTTATTACACATATCTTGCATATAAGGCATTTATCGAGAATATCTGACGGGTAGTCTTTATTGATGGCGGAAGACAAAAGAAGCACACGGGAGAAAAAGACCTCTATAAAGAACAGCGTGGGAAGGCTTATCCTGATCGCGCTCGTTCTTTTGTGCCAGCTTTTATGGGTCATACTTAGTTTGATCAGACTCGATGCCGAGTATCCGATAGTATTGACTATAGTTAATCTTCTGGCGATCATCCTTGCTCTCGATGTCAACGAGAAGCAGATGAATATCTCACTTAAGGCTCCTATCCTGTTTGTTCTGCTGGCCTTGCCAGTCCTTGGAGTTGTGTTCATGCTGATGACCGGCATCGGTTCCAATCTTCCCAAGACGCGTAAAAGATTCAAGAATATCGACGACAGACTTAAGCCGTATCTTGAGACTGATGATAAGACTGTCGAGAAGGTCAGAGAAGAGGATAAGTCGATCGCCTCCATGTTTGACTATCTCCGGGACTTTGCAGGATATCCTGTTCATTCGGATTCCGATATATCCTTTTATCCTGATGCGACACTGTGTCTTCAGAAGATGAAGGAGGATCTGAGGAAGGCCGAAGAGTTCATCTTTATGGAGTATCATGCGATAGAAGATGCCCAAGCTTTCAGCGGTGTCTTTGAGATACTTAAAGAGAAGGCGGGAAGTGGTGTAGAGGTCAGGATACTTTATGATGACATCGGCAGCTTCGTATTCATAAGCAAGGCCTTTATCCGTAAGCTGAATGCTGCCGGCATAAAGTGTTGTGCCTTTAATCCGATGATGCCGATCTATAATCTGTTCATCAACAACAGAGATCATCGTAAACTGATGCTGATCGACGGCAAGGTCGGGTTTACGGGTGGCTTTAATCTGGCGAATGAGTATTTCAATATCACAAGCCCGTACGGTTACTGGAAAGACAGCGGCGTTAGAGTAGAAGGCCGGGCAGTTGATAATATGACTGCCATGTTCCTCCAAATGTGGAATTCCATTAAGAAGAACAGTATAGACGAAGATCTCTCTCGATTCTTTAACGGCGCCGGGGCTGATGTCGATTCTCATGCATTTATTGCCCCTTATGCCGATTCTCCGATCGACGGCGAATCGGTCGGGGAGAATGTATATATGAACATAATCAACAGTGCGACGGATTACGTCTGGTTCATGACACCGTATCTCATAATCACTGATGATATGAAGAGGATGATAGTACTTGCTGCCAAACGCGGAGTAGATGTCAGGATAATCGTTCCCGGTATTCCGGACAAAAAGACTACATATCAGATAACAAAATCATATTTCCAGGAACTGGCACCTTACGGGGTAAAGATATATACATATACTCCCGGATTCTGTCATGCCAAGGAGTGTGTATCAGATGACAAGATCGCAACATGCGGAACTATCAATCTTGATTACAGAAGCTTGTATCACAACTTTGAAGACGGTGTCCTTATGTATCAGACTGACAGCATATCGGACATTAAGCAGGATTTTATCGATACATTCCCTCAATGCGAGGATGTTACGGATAATTATAAGGTCAGGCGCAGGGGATATGTCAGGATATTCAGATCGATCCTCAGACTTCTTGCCCCGCTGTTCTGACGTAAAAAGGAGGAAAACATGCGTATCAGGTTATATAATGCCCGCATACTTACCATGGAGAACAAAGATGTCATCGAAGGAGAGGTCATCGTTAATGATTCCGTGATCGAGGAGATCATCACATCAGGACGTTCTTCGGAAGGCTCATTTGACCGTTCCATAGACTGCAAGGGTAATCTTCTCATGCCCGGTCTTAAGAATGCTCATACTCATACGGCTATGACGTTCTCGAGGTCTCTGGCTGATCAGTACTCACTTGATGACTGGCTTCATAAAGCCATATTTCCCATGGAGGCCAAGCTTACTCCCGATCATGTCTACTGGTTCACCAAACTCGGTTACGCCGAATATTTAAGGGGCGGTATAACGGCCTGTTTCGATATGTATTTCTATCCCGATGCTGTTGCAAAAGCTGCAAAAGAAACCGGTTTCCGTAATGTGTTCTGCGGAGCGGTCAATGATTATGGCGGAATAGACCGGCTCGAGGACGAATTTGTCAGATTTAACTCATACGATCCGCTCGTCTCGTACAGAATGGGATTCCATGCCGAATATACGACATCAGAGGAGATCATGAAGACGATCTCGGATATTGCCCACAAGTATGAAGCACCTGTATATGCCCATATCTCGGAGACATCTTCCGAGGTCTCCGGATGCAGGGAAAGATATAACATGTCTCCGGCTCAGCTGTTTGATAAGCTCGGTCTCTATGACTTCGGCGGAGGCGGGTTCCACTGCGTGTGGTTTGATGATGAAGATATAAAGCTGTTTGGCGACAAGGGGCTTTATGCGGTCTTTAATGCCTGTTCTAATCTTAAACTCGCGAGCGGCATAGCACCTGTATCCAAGTTCATCAATAACGGTGTCAATATTGCAGTCGGTACAGACGGTGCAGGCAGCAATAATTCACTTAGTATGTTCCGTGAAATGTATCTCGATACGGTCCTTTCCAATATCCGCGAAGAGTCAGCGATCGCCGTTGATCCCTATAAGATCCTCAAAGCCGGCACCTCAGGCGGAGCATGCTGCATGGGACTTGATGACTGTGATGTATTAAGCGCGGGTAAACAGGCCGATATAATTATGCTCGATATGAAGCATCCCAATATGAATCCCGTAAATAATATTACGTCCAACATTATCTACAGTTGTGATGTATCAAATGTTCTGATGACGATGATAGCGGGTAAGATCCTGTATGAGGACGGAAGATTTACCACTCTTGATATCGACGAGATCGAACAGGAATGCGCTAAACTGATAAATGAGCTTCGTTGATCGGGAAAATATATGAAGATCTTAAGGCGGTATATCGGTAAATACAAGTTCATGAGTCTGCTGGCTCCTCTGTTCAAGATGTTTGAGGTCGTTCTTGAACTGTGTATACCTCTTGTTATCGCTGATATGATCGATAACGGTATCGCCGAGGGTGATAAGAAGTATATCTTTGTCAGAGCGGTTGTAATGGCTGCTATGGCGGTATTGGGATTCGCTTTTGCCGTGATCGCCCAATACTTTGCCGCCCGTACAGCGTCCGGGATCGCATCGGATATGCGAAAAGATGTTTTCGATAAGATACATTCTCTTGCAGTCAAGGATTATGAGAAGATCGGTGCCTCCAGACTGATCACTGTTACCACGGGCGACATCAATCAGATACAGAGCGGTATCAACCTGACACTCCGCCTGCTCCTCAGGTCTCCTTGTGTCGTTCTCGGTGCGATCATTATGGCTTTTATCATAGATGCCGGAACAGCCCTGATCTTTGTGTTGTGTGTTGCTGCCTTGAGCCTTTTTATCGCTCTTAATCTGTCGCACGCGCTTCCTTCTTATTCCGATACCCGTAACGGACTTGATGACATTGTAAGTGCTGCCGATAACGGTATATCGGGAGTAAAGGTCATAAGAGGCTTTAACAGGACTGCGGATGATTATCACCGTTATGTCAATAAGAGCAGGAAACTTAAAGAACTGCAGGAGAGGTCTGCGGGTATATCAGCCTATCTTAATCCCGTTACCTTCTTCATTATCAATATCTCTGTCTGTGTACTGATATATTTGGGCTATATCAGAGTCGACAACGGACTTCTGACAGCCGGCGAAGTCGTTGCTCTCTATAATTATATGGGACAGATACTTGTAGAATTGATCAAACTTGCTAATATGGCAGTGAACCTGAGCCGTGCACTGGCTTGTGCCGGACGGGTAGGACAGATCATGTCATTGCCGTCCGAGAACAGGAAAGTATCATCCTGTATAGAGGATCCTCATTTCCCGCATTCGATCGAGTTCCGTAATGTATGTTTCACTTATGACGGAAGTTCTGAAGAGTGTCTGTCTGATATATCGTTCAAATGCGAAGCCGGGGATACTATAGGTATAATCGGGCGTACAGGATCGGGGAAATCCACTATAGCAAAACTGCTCGCGGGTATATATTTGCCAGATTCGGGAAAGATCCTTATCGATGGGATCGATACTTCATCCGTATCCCGGCAGGATCTGTCTGAGAGTATCGGCTACTCTATGCAGAAGACGGGCCTTTTCAGCGGATCGATCAGTGACAACATCAGGATATACAGGGAAAGTGTCACAGATGAGCAGGTCGACAGAGCGATCATTGATTCGTGTTCTGTCGATATCATCAAGAGTAAGGATGAGGGGAAGGATTATCTTATCTCTCCGGGAGGCACAGGCCTCTCAGGCGGCCAGAAGCAACGTATCGGGATCGCCAGGGCGTTGGCAGGACAGCCGGGCATACTAATTCTTGATGATTCGACGTCGGCACTTGATGCCGGTACGGAGAACAGATTATTGAGTAACCTTGATGACTTGAGCAACAGGCCTACAAGGATCGTCATCTCGCAGAAGATACGTACTGTCAAGGATGCCGACACCATCCTTGTAATGGATGAAGGCCGGATATCCGATTCAGGATCTCATGAAGAACTCCTTCAGACTTCGGAGAGCTATCGTTTCCTCGATAAGCTCCAGAAGGAGGCGGAAGATGTCTGATAAGAGGGATCCGAACATGAGAAGAATGTACCTGAGAAGGCTTACCGGCTATGTGGGCGGTGCCGGGAGATCGATCGTCCTGTCCGTGATCTTCGCTGTCCTGACTGCAGCACTGTCTATACTTGTACCTTATTTTGCAGGTAAAGCTATCGATGAGATAGGCGAAGGCGACAGATCGGGCCTCGTAAGATACCTGATCATAACAGCCGCAGCCGTAGCCGGAGCTTCTGTTACACAGCTTTGTCTTAACAAGATCAATAACAGCATTACGTATAATACGATCTATGCGCTTCGTAATGATACTTACGGAAAGATACGTAAGCTTCCGATATCATATCTCGACAAGACATCCGCAGGGATGCTTCAGAGCCTTATGATAAGCGACTGTGAGACGGTAGGAGACGGCCTTCTTATGTTTCTGGAGCATTTTGCGACAGGGATCGTTACCATTGTATTTACGGTTATCATGATGTTCTATATAGACTGGAGGATCGCTCTGACAGTGCTTTTGTGTTCGCCCATGTCGTTTGCTTTCGCTTCGTTTATAGCTTCGAGATCTTTCCGTTCGTTTAAGAAACAGTCTGAAGTCAGGTCGGAACAGACGTCCTTTATATCGGAGATGACTTCTGAATACTTGACCTTTAACGTATATGGTTCAGGCGATCAAGTCTGTGAGCGATTTGACACGATCAATGAAGAATACCGTGATGTCTCGGCCAGAGCAACGTTTCTGTCTTCCATGACCAATCCCGGAACGAGGCTTGTTAATAACCTCATCTATGCTGCCGCGGCTCTGATCGGAGCTGTCAGGACGATATCCGGAGCGATGACCGTCGGTTCACTCACCGCTGTCCTCTCATACGCTAACCGGTTTACTAAACCGTTTAATGACCTGTCATCCGTTTATACGGAATTGTCAGACTCATTTGCATGTCTTGCGAGGATATTTGCTTTCCTGGATGAAGAGGAGATCAACGACGATCTGTCAAATGAGAAACTGGAGCAGTTGTGGGACCGTAAGGGAGAGTTCGAGATCGAATTCCGTAATGTCTCTTTTGCTTATATCCCCGAACACCCTGTTCTGCAAGACGTATCGTTCAGGATACCTTCCGGATCCTCGTGTGCCATAGTAG
>OMQY01000292.1 GCA_900313405.1 uncultured Eubacteriales bacterium | reverse complement strand
TTCTTGGCAACCGCGCACACACCGGAGTCCTTGGCTGCACGGTATTCCATACCTGTACCGATGATCGGAGCTTCGGGCTTGATAAGGGGAACTGCCTGACGCTGCATGTTCGATCCCATGAGAGCACGGTTAGCGTCATCGTTTCCGAGGAAAGGAATGAGCGCCGTAGATACCGATACAAGCTGCTTGGGCGATACATCCATGTAATCGACCTGAGCAGGATCGAGCTGAAGGAAAGCATCCTTATATCTGCAGACGATCTTCTTGTTGACAAACTTTCCGGAATCATCGAGTTCCTCGTTTGCCTGTGCGATATTGTAATTATCTTCCTCGTCGGCAGTCATATAGACGACTTCGTTTGTAACGACACCGTTCTCCTTGTCATATCTGCGGTAAGGAGTCTCGATAAAGCCGTACTTATTTACTCTCGCATATGTGGCAAGAGATGTGATAAGTCCGATGTTGGGACCTTCAGGTGTCTCGATGGGACACATTCTTCCGTAGTGTGAGGAGTTGATATCACGAACCTCGAATGAAGCTCTGTCTCTGGAAAGTCCGCCGGGACCCAGTGCTGAGAGCCTTCTCTTGTGAGTAAGCTCGGCAAGAGGGTTGCTCTGATCGCCGAACTGGGACAGCTGCGAAGATCCGAAGAACTCGCGGAATGCGGCGCTTAAGGGTCTCGTATTAACGAGCTGCGCAGCAGTAAGCTTATCGGACTCATTCTCGTCGATCGTAGCCATTCTCTCGCGGATATTCTTCTCGAGTCTCGCCATGCCCTGACGCATCTGGTTCTGAAGAAGCTCACCTACTGATCTGATCCTTCTGTTGCCGAGGTGGTCAATGACATCGACGGAACCGATACCGTGGCGAAGTCCGATATAATAGGAGACCATCGCGTAGACATCATCTACGACGAGGGATCTGGGCATAAGTTCTTCCCTTTTCTCCTCCAGAGCATACTGAAGCTCGGAAGCATACTCCTTCTTATCATGACCGGTCCTTACTTCGTTAATGATCTTACGGAGCACGCTGACGCGGACACGCTCATTGATGGGCGTATTCTTTATATCAAAATCCTTGATGTCCTTGGCAGAGAAGCTCGCGCGGATGAACTTATCGCAGTTGACTCTTCCGTTGCCTACTACGATAACGGTGCTGTCCTCGTCGACCTCTTCAAGATCACCGACCCTGGTTACGGGATGGACCTTTACACGGTCGATGCCGGCATCTTCGATCTCCATGGCAAGCTCGGCTGTAAACTTGACGCCTGCCTTGGCAACTACTTCACCGTCTTCGGTTACGATATCCTCGGCAGCTATATGACCGACGATACGGTCGGAAAGACCGAGTTTCTTATTAATCTTATATATACCGACTCTGGCAAGGTCGTACTTGCTGGGGTCGAAGTACAGACCGTTCAGGTGAGAGCCTGCAACCTCTGCGGAAGCGGGATCTCCCGGGCGTACCTTGGAATAGAACATTACAAGAGCGTCTGCCTTTGTCTTGCAGGTATCCTTCTCAAATGTGGTCCTGATGCACTCTTCGTCACCGAACATGTCGATGATCTGCTCATCGGACTCAAGGCCCAATGCTCTCAGGAAAGTGGTCAGAGGGAATTTACGTGTACGGTCGACACGGACATTCATGACGCCGTTCTCATCTTCCTCAAGCTCGAGCCATGCACCCCTGTTGGGAATGATCTGAGATGTATAGAGGATGGCATCCCTGTCCTTCTTGCCCGCCTCGCGGCCGAAGTAAGCTCCGGGTGATCTTACGATCTGGGAGATAATGACTCTCTCGGCACCGTTTATGACAAATGTTCCGTGATCGGTCATTATAGGGAAATCGCCGACATATGCATCCTGTTCCTTGCTCTCGCCGGTCTCTGTGTTGCGCAGTCTCAGCTTGATCTTAAGCGGAGCTGCATAGTTGCTGTCTTTCTCATGACAATCGTCAAGCTCGCAGACGGGATTGCTCGGATCAAATTCCCTGTCAAGGAAATAGATCTCCCAAATGCCCTGGGAATCCGTTACCGGAGATACCTCCTGGAAGATCTGACGGATACCCTCATCAAGAAACCAGTTGTAGGAATCCTTCTGGATCTCGATAAGGTTCGGGACTTCGATTACTTCATTGATTCGGGAATAGGACTTGCGCTCGGTCTTGCCCTGTTTGACGGTGTGCACCATTATCAAATCACCTCTTAACCTGCTCCGGACTCGCATCCGAAGCGACTTTTAATGAAGAAACTGTCCTGTGCAAGCACAAAAAACTGTTTCCGTCAAGTGGAAAAGGGCGCAATGCCCCCCACAATACGACGCATTAAAAGATTATACGCAGGTCGTCAAGACTTGTCAACGAGATTTTTATCAGATTTTTTTGACGTCAAGATCAGTACGAAAGAGCCTTGATAAGGTCGTAAGCAATGGCATAGCTCGGGCTGTCTGACATAATGTCATTGGACCAGCTGTTGACCATGCTCGTTACGATCTGAGATCTTGCCGTATACATCCACTCGGGTACGACATTCTCAAAGTAGAAGATCGTGACATAAGAGCTGTCTTCGGAAGGAAGCACCAGCGTATCGCCGGCAGTCCTGCTCTCATCGAACAGCCACGCGCCCAGAGCCGCATCCCTGTCAGTGAGAACATTTGTCTCGGATGCCTCGAATCTGGAAGCGGAGGTTCCCTCGTTGAAGCCCGCGGTAATGATCTCGCTTACTGACTCGGAATTCTGCTTAACGGCATCGGCAAATGCAAGCGAGTCCATCGGAGCCGCAATAATGGCATTTGCCCTGTTCTGCACTTCCGCAAGACCTGCCGCGATGCTCTCGGGAGTTGCACCTTCGGCATTATAAGCATCATTATAAAGAGTAAGTGTTCTGTAAGTGGCGGTAGCCTCCTCATTCACATACTTCTTCTCGAAAAGCACGGCATAAGCGCCGTTCTCGGTCTCGATCACGGTCGTATCGCCTGCAGTTCTTGCATCATCAAACAGATAATCGCCCAATCCCGCGGTTATCGTATCAGCCGTTGAATTGGTATAACCTTCGGCATGTGTAGGTGTGTAGTCTTCGGAGAAACCGGCAAGCTCGGCAGTCTCCTCGCCGATGATATCGACAACACAGGCTGTGAAGGAATCCTCATCGGTTGCGG
>OMQY01000112.1 GCA_900313405.1 uncultured Eubacteriales bacterium | reverse complement strand
TGACATTACTCGATCACTGGGTGAGGGAGCTTCGAGAAACCGCCGTGAGTGTTGATGAAGACGCGATGAGAGAGAATGACTATGGAAGCATCCTGTCTACACAGGGAAGTATAGGTGCAGGCGCAGCAAACGATGAAGAACTGATGTATCAGGTGGGACTGATCGACGGCGGATTGATAGCTTGTACAAAGCATTTCCTGGCTGACGGTAATGTCTTATACGGTACTGATGACGGGATATTCTGCTTTATCTATGTGTCTACACTTGATCCTGCTCTTACCACGGAAGCATTCGAAAGCTGGTTTATGGACAGTTGAACGGAACGCCTGTCCACTCCATGAGCTGTTCGTGGAACTTATGAGCTATAGCTGAGAAGGTCGGATGCTTTTTCCAGACAAGATAAAGCCTTGTCTCGAGTCTCGGGGAGAGCGGCCGGAAAACGAGACCGTTCTTCTCGGATGTGTCGATAAGATTATCGAATGTCAGGAGATAGCCAAGGTGTTCTTTGGCGAAAAGCGAAGCATTATAAGACAGCTTGAATGATCCTTCCAGTTGAAGGTCGGACATTCTGTCTCCGGCCCATAGAGGGATGTCCTTTTCCCAGGCCTGACCTGAGCAGAAGAGAGGAAGCCCGACAAGATCATTGACTCTGATACTTCTCTTTTTGGCAAGGGGATCATCTGCCGGCATTATCACACCCCAGATGTCGAGTTCCGGGAAAGGAATGAAGTCATACCTGATCTTATCCGGCTCCTCAGCCAGGACGACAAAATCGAGGAGCCCTTTGTCGAGCTTATCTATTACCTGCTCGGTATCACCGCTTGTTATGTGGTATTTAAGTCCGGGATACTTTTGCTTGAGTTTGTTGAGTTCCCCGGCGAGCAGTCTTATCTGATATGATTCGGCAAGTCCAAGATACAGGTCGCCGCCGGTTATGTCAGTAAGTGATCTGAATTCCTTCTCGATCTTGTCGGCCATTCCGACAAGATCCTCGGCACGGTCCTTCAGGAGCTGACCTTCCTCTGTCAGAGTGATGCTGAATGAGTGCCTTACGAAAAGCTTTTTACCAAGCTCGTCTTCAAGGAATCTGAGTTGCTTGGACAGTGTGGGCTGGGTTACATGAAGTATCTCTGCTGCTCTGGTCATATTCTCTTCTCTTGCTACAGCCAGAAAGTAGCGAAGTGTTCTGATCTCCATAATGATCCTCCATATGATATGCCGAATCGGAATAACATGATATTCATTATAACCATTTGCACGCATGACTATCAATAGGTAAGATATTAAAAAATGGAGGTAGAAGGATATGATGACTCCTGCAGAACTCGGTCTTACACAAGAATGGGATAAGGTTTTTCCCAAAAGCGATAAAGTGGATCATAAGAAAGTAACGTTCATCAATCACTTCGGTATCACACTTGCAGCAGATATGTATATGCCTATAGGAGCAACAGGGAAGCTTCCTGCAATAGCAGTATCCGGTCCTTTTGGAGCCTGTAAGGAACAGTCATCGGGCCTTTATGCACAGCAGATGGCAGAAAGAGGTTTCCTGACGATTGCTTTCGATCCTTCATTTACTGGTGAGTCCGGCGGTTTCCCGAGAGCGGTAAACAGCCCGGATGTGAATATTGAAGACTATCAGGCTGCAATAGATTTCCTGTCAGTTCAGGATAACGTCGATGCCGGGAAGATATCGATCATCGGTATATGCGGTTGGGGCGGAATGGCGCTGCAGACCGCGTGTATCGATACACGTATCAAAGCTACTGTCACTTCAACTATGTATGATATGTCCAGAGTGGCAGGCAACGGTTATTTTGACTCTGAAGACAGCGAAGAGGCCCGACATCAGGCACGGGTAAACATAAATACTCAGAGAACGGAGGATTACAGAACCGGCAGCTATAAGAGAGCCGGAGGCGTAATAGATCCGCTCCCTGATGATGCACCGTATTTTGTGAAGGACTATCATGCTTACTATAAGACGCCGCGCGGATTCCATCCGAGAAGCTTGAATTCTACCGACGGATGGAATGTTACGACCGGTACGTCGCTGATGAACACAAGATTGTTTGCTTATTCCGGCGAGATCAGAAGTGCAGTGCTCATGATCCACGGCGATAAGGCACATTCCTGCTATTTCAGTAAGGATGCTTATGCTGATATGATCAAGGACAGCAAGTATGCCGATAACAAGGAACTGATGATAATTCCGGGTGCGAGCCATACGGATCTCTATGATCAGGTCGATATTATTCCTTTCGATAAGATCGAGACATTTATAAGATCAAATATCTGAGGTGCATATGATGAAGGTCCGCGTTGCCGCAGCAATCCTGACAGTCGCTTGTATACTGTCGTCCTGCACGGGAGAGACAGAGCGGACTGTGACTGAGACCGAAGATGCAAGTGTTACACAGGAAGACCTAACGGATAACGGACCAATGGATACAGATAAACTTCAATTAATGATCGACGGCTCTCAGGTTCCCGTAACCTGGGAGAACAATGAAAGTACAGGGGCGCTTATGGCACTGTGTGAGACAGGATCTCTCGTGATAGGGATGACCATGTACGGCGGATTCGAGCAGGTGGGATCGATCGGACAGTCGTTGCCGTCTGATGATGAACAGATCACGACTCAAAGCGGCGATATCGTCCTGTATTCAGATGATCAGATCGTTCTGTTTTACGGATCTAATACATGGGATTATACCAGGCTCGGAAGGATGGAACTGTCTGCCCCGGAATTGTCGGAACTTCTGGGAAATGCGGATGTTGTTATCGAGTTATCTGTTCAGTAACGGTATTATGTGAGACGATCATCGCTGAGCTTTCACGGAGCATAAAACGAGCAAAACACCTTGCCTGGTGGTAGAATACAAAGAGTAAGACTATGTGCAAGGGGGGGCGCAGTAAATGACATTCAGCTCGGTAGTGTTTCTGTTTATCTTTCTGCCGGTTGTATTCCTGCTATATTCACT
>OMQY01000029.1 GCA_900313405.1 uncultured Eubacteriales bacterium | reverse complement strand
CCGGTATTAAGCGGCGAGAAGAATCTGGCCGTTCCCGATGTCGGAAGCGTATGATTGGGACCTGCAAAATAATCTCCGAGAGGCTCGGGCGACCAGTCACCCATGAATACCGCTCCTGCATTGTTGATCTTGCCGAGCACAGCCTCGGGATCCTTCAGCAGCAACTCAAGGTGCTCAGGTGCGATCTCCTCACTGAAATCGATCGCAGTATCCATATCGTCACAGACGATTATCGAACAGTAATCAGTAAGAGACGAAGCAAGGATGTCCCTGCGCGAAGCCTCTTCCGACCTTCTGTCGACAGCCTGAAGCACCTGCTCGGCATATTCTTCCGATGTTGTCAGGAGTATGGCGGATGCTATCCTGTCGTGTTCCGCCTGAGCCAGCATATCAGCCGCTGCGAACTCCGGATCGGATGAGCCGTCTGCAAGGATCAGTATCTCGGAAGGGCCGGCGAACATATCGATGTCGACCTGACCGAATACCAGCCTCTTAGCCGTATTTACATAAATATTACCGGGACCGCAGATCTTATCAGCACGCGGTATCGTCTCTGTTCCGTACGCCATGGCTGCGATCGCCTGTGCTCCGCCTACCTTGTAGATCTCGGTCGCACCCGCTATCGTGGCAGCCACAAGGATTACGGGAGCTACTGTGCCGTCAGCACGTGGAGGTGTACAGAATACGATCCTCGGCACGCCTGCAACTGATGCGGGAATAACATCCATCAGTACAGTTGAAGGAAGCGGTGCTGTTCCTCCGGGAACATATACGCCTGCAACCCCGATCGGTCTGACCTTCACACCTATCGTTGCATTCTTGCCGGTAGTCATCATGAAGCCTTCTTCTTTCTGCTTCTCGTGAAACAGTCGGATATTAGAAGCGGCTTTCTTGAGGATCTCGAGGAGCTCAGGATCGACAGCCTTTATCGCCTCATCGATCTCCTCCTTTGTTACCTTCATCGTATCCGCTGTAAGTACTGCTTTGTCAAACCTCTCGGTATACTTAAGCACTGCGGCATCTCCGTTCTCTCTGATATCGGAGATAACACCGTTTACCGTATCGATTATGGGACCTAAGTCCATCTTGCCTCTGGCACCGAGTGCCGCACAGAGTTCCTTAAGATTCTCCTTATTCCCCTTTACTATCTTACATTTCATTATCATGCCTCTTTCTGTGCGTTCATTATCTCGACCTGCTCACGGAGCTTCTCGATCATGGGACGTATCTCGTCTGACTTCATGTTCATCGACACTCTGTTAACGACTACGCGTGCGGATATGTCGGCTATCGTCTCGATCACATCCAGACCGTTCTCAAACAGCGTTCTTCCGGATTCAACGATATCGACGATAACTTCAGACAGCCCGATAAGCGGAGCAAGTTCGACTGAACCGTTGAGCTTGATTATCTCGACGCTCTCCTTCTTGACCCCCTCAAAATAAGCTCTTGTGATATTAGGATACTTCGTACCTACTCTCTTATTGGGGATACGGTCAAGTGCACCGTCCTTCAATTCCTTGGGGCCTGCCACACACATGCGGCAGCGTCCGAAGCCCAGGTCCAGTACTTCGTAGAGCTGACGGCCTTCCTCGAGGAGAGTGTCCTTGCCGACTACACCCAAGTCTGCGGCACCGTACTCAACATATGTCGGAACATCCGCAGGCTTTGCAAGTATGAATCGAAGTCCCGTCTTGGGATCTTCAAGGATCAGTTTTCTTGATTTTTCTTTGGCGGCCGTACAATCGTAGCCGGCCTTTTCGAGCAGTTCGATCGCCTGATCGGCAAGTCTGCCTTTGGATAGAGCAATTGTAAGCATTATTCTTCTCCCTCCTCAGCCATGTTGATATAGAAGGTTGCCGCGATCTGACGGGATGCGGCATATTCGTCAAGTTCTTCTTCGCTCATGTGCGAGGAATCGAGGATGACCGTAGAGCCCTCTGTTCTGAGCTTCTCTGCCAGAGCCAGTGCTGCCGCACGTGTCCCGGGGATCGCACCCTCATATCCGATGATCACATCAGGGCCCTTGTATTCGGGGATCCTTTCCTGTCTTCCGAGAGCCGTGATAGCCAGAGACAGTCCAAGCGAGAATCCGACACAGCTCATCTCGCGTCCGAATACGCCGACCGTATTGTCGTAGCGACCGCCGCTTATGATCGGGAATCCGACTTCGTAGGTAAATCCCTTGAATATCATGCCTGTGTAGTATCCCTCACTGCTGACGATGCCGAGATCGACCGTCACGTACTTCGAATAGCCGTACTCATCAAGCACATTCAGGATCTCTCTTATGTTAAGGAGGGCATCGCGTGCGGTGTCATCGGTGATCTTGCTGTCGAACTCATCGAGCATATCGTTTCCGGCACCCTCCGAGAGCATGCGGAGCATTGTCGCCTCGTCTTCACCGAGTCCCGCTTCCTTAGCCGTCCTCTCGATCATGACCGAGTCCTTGGCAGCTATCGCGGTCCTGAGCTTATCCGAACTTTCACCATCAAGTCCGTACTGTCTT
>OMQY01000057.1 GCA_900313405.1 uncultured Eubacteriales bacterium | reverse complement strand
TCGAATTAACAAGGCTGAGTGCCGAACTTACGAAATACCTGCAGGAAACCTCTTCGATATTCTCTCTCGTTCCGATCTCGATAACGCCTGATGATCCGATCCAGCCTGTCTCCCCGCCCGGCAGGTACACCTGATAAACACCGTCACGCTTGACGTCGGCGTAGAGGACCGTATTCATCATTACCTTGGCGATGAGCGTTCCCTGTGACGCATGCGTCATGATATTCTTGCTGCTCTCGGATACGACCAGCTTATATTCGTGAAGATCGGGCTCGACTGAGTCAGTGTCGGAGATCACCGTATCGGCAGGGATATAACCCTCCAGACCATCCTCGGTCCTGATAAGGATATAGTCGGATCCGGCTTCTTCGGCGATGACCGTCACCGGCTCGTTATAGAGCACCTGAGTGACCCGGTCCGACGAAGGGTCAGGTTCTGATACTACACTTACTACCGAATCTTTTATAACACGATATGAGGGATCGTCGTACTCGAGCTTAACGGACTTTTCGACGAAGAGCTCGATATTTGATCCTTCGAAAAATCCCGGAAGTATTGCCGGCAGAATACGGAATACCGCGATTATTATAAACAACGCGACTGCAACAGCTACGGCAAAGCTGATTATCCTGTGTCTTCCGGCCTGCTTCAGGGTAGAATCCTTGCGACCGAGGCCCCACTTGTCACTTAAGTCCTCCGGGCTTCCGAACTTGCCCGCTATATCGTCGGTCTCGTTAAGGAAAGAGGCGGCATCCTCGAGATGTCTTACCTTTTTCTCGCGGTATTCGTACTCGTAGTCTTCCTTACCTCTTCGGGCAAAGAAACTGCGCTTTTTACCGGTTTCCTTTATCTTAGAGTTCTTCTTCATCAGTCAATAATGTCACAGCCGCTGCTGCATATTCCTTCTCATGAGTTATGCTGATGGCCGTAGAGATAACCTTGATCTCGCGGGCGCGCTCCAGTGCTTTTCCGCTTAACCTGAGCTCAGGCGCTCCGGCTTCGTCCTTAACGACTTCGATGTCAGTAAAAGCGATGCCCTTAGTACAGATCCCGGTCCCCAGAGCTTTGGCTGCCGCCTCTTTGGCAGCATATCTTGCAGCATAGCGTTCCGCTTTACGATCATCATATCCGGGAGCGGAACAGTATTCCTGCTCGCCTGTAGTAAAGACGCGATCGATGAATGCAGTGTTGCCTTCGTCGATTATCTTACGCATTCTGGATATCTCGGTTATGTCGATTCCGTTCCGGACCTTCATAAGACCTCAGCTCTTTGTATCTTGGCAGCGATCCTGGCGTCACTCTCACCGATAAGAGACTCCTTGTCGGTGAAAGAAACCAACACAGTCGGACGTCCCGTAGCGATCCGGCTCTCAAGGATATCATTCAGATTGCCGCTGACCCTTGCACGGAGTGTGACCTCGCCCGCAAAGTCATCGATCAGAAGGAAATCACACGTCTTATAGTCGCCGATCTCATCTTCCTTGTCGGCAATATCTTCGCACCTTACGAAAGCACCGCTCTTTCCCATTGTGATCGCGGCCTTGACCATGCAGATCGACAGATATGTCTTGCCGCTTCCGGGTTCATCGATATAAAGGCAAAGCGTCTTCTTGTCCTTGCCGAGAACAACATTCATCATATTGTTCAGAACGGAATTCCTCTTGGCGGGATCCTTGCCGTGTTTCTTATCATATTTATTAAGAGTATAGGTTGAATAATCGGCCATCCCGGCTTCCGCGAAGCTCTCCTCGAGTTCGCGCTTCCTGCAGTCACACACGACTCTGGTACCGCGTGCATTCACCTTATATCCTGTATCGTGACATGTCGCACATATATCCTTCAGTTCATCAAACTGAGGATCTATCTTATTCTTGCCGATAAATTCTTCCCTACGCCCGGTAAGTTCGATCTCCCTCTTGGCATAAGCATCCTCAGCAGACTGATCATGATCCATGGCAGCCATGAGCCTGCCTCTTCTGGAATCCATCAGCTTGGAATCTATGTCCCTAAGCTCCGGATACTGCTCATATACACGCTCGATACGATCGTCTCTGGCGATCTGTTTAAGAACGTTATTGTAGCCTGCCGCTTCCTGTAGGATATCGTCGATCGTCTTCATATCATTCACCGAACAGATCCAGTATGACATCATGCGTCTTATCATCCGCATCATTCTTTACGGGATCAGCCTTCTCACCGTTCTTTTCCTTGTCCTGCTTCAGAAGTCCTGCCTCAGCACCGGTCTTCCACAGATTGTCCTTACCGCGCATCTTACGGGACTTTGACTTATTCTCCTGATGCCGCTCGTTCTCGTAGACCATTGCCTTGTCGGGTGTCTTGATCCCCAGCTCATACCAGGTGTTCAGCGTATCCTCGACATTCTTGAGCGTTACGTTACCTCTGAATTCATTACAACGGAAAGCATATGCCGCCAGATCGGGAGTGACGTCCATAGCCTTGACCCATCTCTCGATCCTTTCCATATCCAGTCCGTTGATCCTTCGTCTGAGGAGCTTGCCCATCTTCTCGGTAACGGCTCTGACACGCATCTTATGGTCGTAATACTCACCGAGTTTGTCACTGCTCGTATATCCTCGATTATACCAGTCCTTGGCAAGTGACTCCATCCTGGGGGTCGATACGTGGAATCTACCGTCACGCCCCTCTTCGAAAAGCTTATAGACGACAGGAGCCTCAAAATTATACTCATAGAGACACTTATCTATCAGGCGGTAGCTCCAGTAAGGAGCCTTACCCAGGTAGAAAGTCTTTGAGATGCTGGCAGCCAGAACATCCCTTGCCTTCGCATCGGCAGACAGCTCAAGCCCGTCGATATTAACGCCCTTCGCAGCATAAGCCTTGGCAAAATCGAGAGCTTCCTTCTGCTTAAGATCAGTAAGACAGAATGAATCATCGCCGCTCTTGTATACGAGTCCTGCGGCAATAAGCTCGGCTATGGCTTCGCTTGCTTCAGAAGGATTGAGATAGGAATAGTCCTTAACAGATTCGAGAGTAAACTTCCCTGCCGTTCCGTATGTCATCATAAGCCACAGACAGAACTTGAGGGTATCGCCGGTTAATTCCTGCATATGGCACACAATGAACACATCCGGCACCGAAGTATCCGAAAGCAACATCTCATATCTGATGTTGTTATCATTATGCTCCATAATTCTCAGGTTTGATCTTATCAGGCTGTCTGACCTTCGCCGCCTTCGCCGCCTTCAGCAGGTGTCTCTGCGGGAGTCGTATCTGCGGGAGTCTCCGAAGGTGTTGTATCTGCAGGTGTCGTATCACCGGTAGGTTCCGTAGGCTCAGTAGGCTGTGTCGGTTCTGTAGGCTGTGTCTCTCCCGTCTCCGATGTATCAGAAGGAGTGGTATCGGAAGCAGAAGGATCGACCGAGCTGTCCGAAGGATCCGAAGGGACTGACTCTACGATACCGGTGACTTCACCCGTCTCGGTATTAAGAGTAGCAAGAGATCCGTCGGGATTAAGGATACCCACTTCGATAACCGCAGGGACCATTGTATAAGACGTAGTAGCTATCTGCTCACGCTCAAGTTCGTTACCTGACGCATCATACTTGATACGGTAGGATACGGCAGTAGCACCGTCATGACCGCCGCTCTGTGTATTCGTAACTCCTACGGGGAGCTCACCGTTAGGCTGATAAACAGTGGTGTGAGGATTGACCGATACTGTCGAGCCGACAAAATCGTAGTGGATACCATTGGGCAACTTAGGGCCGTAGAGGCTGACTGATACCGTGTAATTATCGTTATCATAGACGGCATGCATAGCAATGGGATAATCCTTGTTATTGGTAAAGATAAAGTCTACACCGCCCCAATCTACCGTAGCATCCGTTCCGGGATCGGCGTATGAGGAAGCAAAAGAATGTCCGCTTCTTAAGTCTACCTTAATATCAGATTTGATACATGACTGATAGATCATTGTACTGACTTGACAGATTCCTCCGCCGTAATCATCCTGATACTGACCATTGATAATGGTTCCGGCCATCTCGTAGCCGGTAGCGGCAGTTCTCTGACCGACC
>OMQY01000023.1 GCA_900313405.1 uncultured Eubacteriales bacterium | reverse complement strand
GATAGATCATTACAATGCGTTTATATCGTATAAGCATGCTCCGTTGGATTCGAAGATAGCGGCGAGAGTGCAGCGTAAGCTCGAGCACTTTACCGTGCCGCCGAAGATAGCCAAGAGCTGCGGCAAAAAGAAGATAGAGAGAGTCTTCAGGGATAAGGATGAATTGCCGATCACGGCGGACCTGTCCGAGACGATATCGCATGCTCTGGAGAATTCCGATTACCTGATCGTCATCTGTTCACCGGAGACGAAGAAGTCCATATGGGTGCAGAGGGAGATCGAGTTCTTCCTTCAGAATCACACCCGTAAAGAGGTGCTCACGGTCTTAGCTGACGGTGACCCCTATGAAGTAATACCCGAGATCCTTCTTAAGGAGGAGAAGACGATAACCGATGAGGACGGCAGGGAACACAAGGTGACTGTCGATCTCGAGCCCTTGTCGTGCGATTACACCATACCGGTAAAGAAGGCGGATAAGATCGAGATACCGAGGCTCGCGGCTGCACTTCTCGGGTGCTCCTATGATGAACTGATGGACAGGAACCGTCAGTACAGGATGAGAAGGATGGCGCTTGTTTTCGCTCTTGTAATGAGCCTGATGATCGCGTTCGGCTCATATCTTTACAACAGCCGTAAGCAGATACGCGAGAGTTACATCGATTCGCTCAAGAGCACGTCCCGCTACAGGGCTAACGAGTCGGAGAAATTATACCGTGAACAGAAACGACTCGATGCGATAAGGCTGGCGCTCGCAGCTCTCCCGGAAGATGACGAATTTGACGTTATGCCCGAGGCTCTGAGAGCGCTTAATGACTCTACGCTGGCTTATCATTCATTGGCCGGAAACAGTATCGAATCCGAATGGAATTACTATATGCCGAACGATATCCGCTCATTCGAGGTCAGTAATGACAGAACGAGGTTCGCGGTTGCCGATGAAGGCAATACCGTCATCATGTGGGATACCGATACTCACGAAGAGGTCATTCACACCACTTACTCCGGTCCTGTAAACGGGATAAGCTTCATAGATGATGACACACTTGCGGTATGGGGTTCTAATTGGGTCTTTGCTTATAACATTGCTGACGGAAGCGTCAAGTGGGAGCTGAGCGACAACGGTGTGAGAGGACTGAGCTCCAAGAAATGCGTTCCGTCCGAGAGCGGAGATCTCTATCTGCTGTCGATCACCGACAACGTGGTATACAGGATCGACGGTGATACCGGCGAGATAATGGCAATCTATCATTACGAGACTGTTCTTATAGATGAGATGTTCGAATATGTTATCGATATCGGTGTCTCTCCGGACGAGACAAAGTTGTACATTATCACGTACTTCGTCGAAGGCGGTTTCCGTCTGGCGATCATAGATATGGAGAATGATACCTGCACTAAGTGGGATGGCGAGATCAGTAATATTGACTGCGTGACTTGGACGGATAATGATCATGTTGTTCTGGCTTCTCCCAGAGAACATGATGTTTCCTATGTTACGACCGATGGCGGTTATGTCATGGATGAACAGTATACGGACATCTTGTGTGTAGACGCCAACACGCTTGATCTTGTCTGGAGTTCGGAGTTCAGTTCATCGCAGGATGAGGTTCAGAGCGGATTCCTTATGCAGCCGGCGTTGGGACGTATCATGTATTACAGTTCGAACCGTGCGAATTCTTATGATCTGGATGACGGACAGCTTGTCACTTCCTATGAGACTAACGGTCCCCTGATACTGGCATCGGATGTCGACGGTGACGGATTCCCGATCCTGGTTACTTCCAACGGTAACACGTTAAGCCCTGTAGGTGCGGGTGACGGTGACGGAAGGCTGATATCCTATCACGAGTTCCCGGATGATGTAGAGGAGTGTATCATCGGCGGCGGGATCTATATTCGTTGCAGTGTTCCGAATGAGATCATCTATTATGACGTTTACATCTCGGATGATGAGTGGGAAGAGGTGGCCGGCGGGCCGGTGTATAAGTCTTATCCGGATCTGTGCAGGATCTTCGATGATATCATCGTTATCAGGGGCTATGATCCGATGGGGACAGGCGAGTACGATCTGATCGATCCTTATAAGAACGAATGTATAGCTTCCATTAGTCCGACGACACCGGAAGGGGTACCGGTATCTTTGGCATTGGCCAGTGTCCTGGGAACGTATAACGATACGCTGTATGTAGGGTATGACTCTATGAACGGGGTGCAGATCTACACCTATAACTATGTAACCGGAGAAGAAGATTGCTTTACGCTCGGAAGCAATACGGCATACTCCGGGAGCAGCAATGTAGTAATGCGGGACAAGTATATCATGATGCTCCAAAGACCTGATTATGATACTCATGTCTGTATCTACGATATCGAGAAGGGTGAGACGCTTGATTATGTCGTTTCTGACATCCGTTCCGTCCTGAAGACAGACCTGATGTACATTTCCGGATCCGAGCAGATCATCATCCCTACAGATGACGGTACTTACATTCTCGATATAGAGACCGGTGAATATGATATCCTTCCTCCTGCGTCCGGACTCGATACGGTTTCCATAGGTGCGATGAACAGTGATTGCCGGAGACTTGCTCTCACAGATAATCAGAAGATCGTTCTCTTTAACAGGGATCTTGAGCTCTTGGCGGAGATCACTTGCAATTCATACGAGCCGCTGGCGATGGAGATAGTTGACGTGAACGGGAAGTCAAATCTGCTCGTTGTCTACGGCAACGGTTATATGTACAGATACGATGCAACAAACGGCGAATACAGAGGAAGGACAAAGCTGACAGAACCCGGAGACAGTGCTTCGATCTCTTACGACCCTTCAAGCGGACTAATATACGTGAATACCTTATCCGCGACGGATGTTATCGAGCCTGACAGCTGGTATGAGATAGCATCTGTGCCTTTCTGTATCGGTCATCATTCGGGATCGGATACGTTCTACACGGTTTCCTTTATAGATACCTCAGCATTCCGCATCGGCCGTTTCAGGCGCTATACGCTCGATGAACTGGTCGCCAAGGCGGAGGCGATACTGGGTGATTCCGAGATGTCGGATGAGCTTCGTGAGGATTACGATCTGTAAGTATCAGTCACATTCCTGATACAGCTTATCGAAAAGTCCCCCGTTCACGACATATATATCGTGCGGGTCGTCCTCACGAACGGCAATGTAGTCGCCGATATTGCCGAGATAGTATCTCTCGTTGTCCCACTGGGTGAAGAGCTTGACCGCACGCGTGAGGGGTCTCGCATAGATGCGCGCTCCGCCGCTGCTGATAACGGTGTGCGCGAATTCGATGACGGACTTCTTATCACCCGTGACAGAGTTCTTAACAGTCGGCTGATAATCAAAGTTCGCCGTATACGGCTTGTCTGAGAACCTGTAGCTTCTCTTGAGCTTCTCTTCCTTGATGGGATAGATCTCGCCCTCGATGCCGATCATGAGATATGTGTCGCTCTCGATGACCGTATTGATGTCGCCTTCGAGAGTTCTTAATGTGATGTGTGTCTTCTCCGGGAAGATGTCGGTGAGCCTTACCGTACCGAGCTCCTGCTCGCGCTTGCTGTACAGCTTCATGGAGTCCCTGTCGAGTGTCGTATCCTTGGCGTACATGATCTCATAGAGCGAACTGTATTCGGTAAGCCTCTTCTCGAAAAGCTCCCCGGCATCGCCATCCACCTTGTCGGGCCAGATAACGCCGCCCGCCTTGTTCATGTGTCCGCCTGCGCCGCCGATATTATCCGCGATGAACGCCGCCAGGTCATTGGCATGCACGGTCTTCGTGCAGCTCCTGACAGAGAACTTTATCTCCTTAAGCCCCACATAATAAGCGACCGTGACGTCGACCTTGTCCGTCTCCAGCGCGAAATCGCTTATCACACCGAGTATGTTCGGGTCGCACGGATCCGCCTCGATTATCAGTGCTGCATGATCCTCGAGATACTTATACCCGAGTATCGCATTTCCGGTTATCTTCAGTTCCTCGAGCGATATATTCGAATTGCTCATCAGTCTGATAAGCGACATGTCGACCGAAGTCAGATCGTCGATCATATCGCGGTCGAGAGGATGCGCCATCTCAGACAGCTTATTGGTATCTGTATAAAGACCATAATAAAGGGCCGTTGCGATCTTCTGCGAATCATTCGGCTCATAGCCCTCGTCCTTCAGCATCGACCAGATAACGGTAGCGCAACTGCCGATAGCGCTTCTGACTTCGGAGAGGTCCGGAAGGACTCCCGAGACCTTGTGGTGGTCGATGACCGCATGCACCTTTGCCTCCGTGTCCGTTACATTACGCTGGCCGAACTGGCAGTCAACATTGATAAGAAGCTCCGGCATCTCTTCAAATTCGGGTTCGTATTCGATCGGGATCTCGAGCTCTTTTAACATGATCACGAGATTGCTCTTCGTGATCCTATTCCTGCCGCGATAGATAAAGCGGACATCCTTGCCGATCGACTTCATAAAACTGTAGAGCGCGAAGCCGCATCCGATGGCGTCAGCGTCAGGATTGTCGTGGCACTGTATAACGATATTATTATATATATCTAAGTCAGAAAGCCTCATAGTCCGATCCCTCGATTGATGATGAGTTAAGTGTACCACAAAGTGAGCTTTTCTTGTTTGTTTGAAAGGAAAGCGGTAAAATGATCGAGGACAACTTGGTTAAGGAGAATAGTGGCTATGTTAACAAAGATCAGATCCGGGAAAGCTATAGCGGCACTTCTGTCATGCACGATGCTGATGTCACTCGCGGCCTGCAGCTCGGATAAGGAGAAGTCAGGTTATGAATTACCGAAGGGCGCATCAACTGAGTACGAGGTGTATGAGAAGGCTGTTGCTTATATCAACGGGGATACGGATGCTATCGATGATATCTATGATCCTATGCTGAATGTTGCTTTCTATGAGAAACTGGAGAACGCCGAGGAAGATGAGAATTATACTCTGGGACTCGACATTTACGAGTCGTGTGATCTGGTATCGCGTATGGCGGCTAAGCTCTCCGACATGGGTATCGGCTTTGATTATGACAATGACGATATCGACTTTGAAGCTCTTATCGAAGAACTTCCCGAGGACCGTCAGGCTCCGGCAAGAGCAGACCTCGATGAGTTCGAGGATTTTGTGGAAATGATCATTTATATTACCCTTTTTGACGATACGGAGGCGCCTGACAGTTACGAGACATCCAATGAGTCGATCGAGGCTGTTGATGAGGATGATTACTATTCTGAGGCGTTCGATGATGATATTGACTCCGCCGACTTCCTGAAGTTTTTCGGCGATACACGAACGGCTGATATAGGTCGGGTGACGGACGAGTTCGGCTATGTGGATATCGATTGCTATATCTTGGAGATCGACGGCGCATACTACCTTATCGGTTTCTCGTACGTATATGGCAGTGTCGGAGGCTGAGGCTCCGATCAGTTACAGGTTTATTCGGACGGGTCGCGGAAGCGGCCCGTTTTTTCGCGCTTGATCGGGATTGGCGAAAAAGAGGGTGGCGTCAACAGAAATCACCTGATTGCTTGGAATCTGTTGACATGTTGGATGGGGGCGTCAACAGAACTCGGCATTATCCATTTATTCTGTTGACGCAAAGCCTTAGATCGTCAACAGAAATCGACTTTGGACTCTAATTCTGTTGACGCAAAGCATTAGACCGTCAACAGAAATCCGTCTTTACCCGGAAATCTGTTGATATGTCGTAATTAATCGTCAACAGAAATCATCTGATCACCCCGATTCTGTTGACGCGTCGGATAAGTGTTCTCTCCGGCCCGGCAAAAAAGTCAGCAAAATTTATAAATTCCTCTTGATTAACAACAATATTACGAATAAAATACAAACAGGTGGCGGAAAGTGGTGCAATATTTCACGATCGTGGAGGAAAGTGGAATGTGATTGCCACAATACGATGCCCCCGGGAAGAACAGTTGCAAGGTGGCAAGAGATACTAAGAAGATCGACACGAAGGGAAGATTCTTTATCCCTTCCAAGCAGAAAGAAGAACTCGGCGGCGAGGTTGTTGTAACAAACAGCCTGGATGTCGGGTATCTGTGCGTCTATTCGAAGGCCCACTTTGAGAAGATCAGAGAGCAGCTCGGCAAGCTGAATTCGATGGACCCCAAGGTCAGAAGGATCAAGCGTGCGATCATAGGTGAGGCTCTCGAGGTCAATGTCGATTCTCAGGGGAGGATCAGCGTATCGGCTGAGTTATGGGAGAAGATAGGAGCGGCGCCCGGCGACGAGATCTGTGTCTTCAATGATGACGGTAAGCTCGATATCTGCACGAAGAGCTTCTATGAGAATGAGGATCACGATATCGGCTCGATCGAGGGCCTGGAGACTGTTTATTTCGTAGAGGGACTCTGATAATGGCGGGAGAGTTCGAACACATTCCCGTATTGTTTGATGAGTGCATGGAAGCGCTGAACATCAAGCCTGACGGCATCTATGTCGATTGCACGGCGGGCGGCGGCGGCCACAGCAGAGGAATACTTATGAGACTGGGTCCGGAAGGCAAGCTGGTCTCGCTTGATAAAGATGATGAGGCTCTGGCGGCGTGCGAAGCCTCACGGGAGCAATTCCCGGATAAGGACTGGGTCCTGGTGAGGACCGACTTCTCGAGGATCGCCGATGTGCTCGGGGAATTGAAACTTGACAAGGTTGACGGAATACTGGCGGATCTGGGTGTGTCTTCGCACCAGATAGATACGCCGGAACGCGGATTCTCTTATGCCGTGGACGGACCGCTCGATATGAGGATGGACATGAAGTCTCCCTTGACGGCGGCGGTCGTCGTTAATACCTATTCCGAGGACGATCTCGCCAGGATCTTTAAGCTCTATGGCGAGGAACGGTTCTCGGGGAGGATCGCGGCGGGGATCGTCAGGGACAGAAAGCAGAAGGCCTTTGATAATACGCTCGAGCTGGCTGCGAAGATCGCTTCGTACATGCCCGCGAAGGCGCGTAATGAAGACCAGCATCCTGCCAGAAGGTGTTTCCAGGCGATCAGGATCGAGGTGAATCACGAGCTCGATTCCGTCAACAGACTCTTGAACGACGGGCCGAGATGCCTTAAGGAAGGCGGCCGGATGGCAGTCATATCTTTCCACTCGCTGGAGGATCGGCTGGTCAAGGAAGCGTTCAGGACTTTGGAGTCGCCGTGTACGTGCCCGAGGGAATTCCCGGTATGCGTGTGCGGCAAGAAGAGCCTCGGGCGGGTAGTCACGAGGAAGCCGGTCATAGCCGGTAAAGATGAACTGGAACGTAATCGAAGGGCGCATAGCAGTAAACTGCGCGTTTTCGAGAGGAACGGTACAGAAGAATAAATACAGAAAAAAGTAGCGGAGGACAGGAACCATGCCGGTGTCGATGAGGCGTGAACGCGCCGACAACAGGGATGCTAAGAAGGGGTACATCGAGTACCTCGATCCTGACGTGGATCAGCTGATCTATGAGGTCAGCGACGACCTGATCACCCGCGAAGAAGTAGCCCGTAAGACCGAGCAGTACGATAAGAGCCACGGTGCTCCCGAATCCAAGAAGACAGAACGTGCAAGGAAAAAGAAGATCAGGTATAAGATGAGGAGCCGTGTCTTCGAGTACGGCATCAGCATCGGTCTGATAATCCTTGTAGGTATGTTCGTAGGACTTCTCCTGTATCCGCAGCAGCAGCTGTCGGAGATCAGCCGCGACAATTCGGATCTTAAGGATGAGATCGCAGTCCTGAAACGTAATGTTATCGATTCGGAAGAGAACCTTAACGGAATAATGGATATGGAGACGCTCCGCGCACAGGCGCTCGCCCTCGGAATGCAGGATCCGAACTCCAATCAGGTCGTTACGATCCCGATGCCGGTTGACGATAAGCTGGTAACAGTCGTAACATATGATTCCTACGGAATAAACGAGGATGCGTATAACAACGCGCTTGACAATCTGTCATCTTATTACCTGAGGCAGATAAGCAAGTGATCGAAGGCGGCAATGGAGAACAGACACAACAACGATCGCGGTAAGAGGCCTGAGGCGGGACGGAAAAAGGTCACCGCCGCTTCTGCGAGCAACAATAAGACGCGTTCTCAGGGACAGACGCACAAAAAGCCGGGTAACAGACCGCAGAACAGATCTGCCGGTAAGCCCGATACTTATAAACATAATACAACACATCACGGCGAGCCCGGCTTAAGGTACGAGGGACAGCGCCGCGATAAGATGCTCCCCAAGAAGCTCGCTGACACCCGCGAAGAGAATATAGATTTTGATCTCGGAGCGGATGCGGGAGAGGAGCTCGAAGAGAGAAAGAAGCGCGATGAGGCAAAGCGCGAACAGGCCCGCCGTGCGCATAATGATGACGCTGACGGAGGCGAAGAGGCAGACGGGTCTGATCACGAAGGCAGGCGTGAGACCCCGGGCGAGAGGAACAAGGGGAAGTACACGCTGCCTGTTTTGCTGTTTACTTTCGGACTTATGGCGATATGGGGCTTGAGCCTTATCGGCAGCCTTTATAATACGACCGTCGTCGGATATAACGAATATGCCAGAGCCGCTTCCGACAACCAGTGGAAGATGCTCTCATATTCTGCCGAGCGCGGAGTGATCTATGATGCCAACGGTAACCCGCTCGCATCCAATACATATAACTTTACTGTTGTTTGTTCACCCAATACTGTCGCAAGGACAACGGGTATCTCGAGGGAAGAGATCATCAACGGCTTCGTCGAGATATTAGGTGTCAGCTATGAGAAGATGGACAGCATCATCCCGACCGATCCTGATGATTACACGGATGAGCGTAATCAGGTTCAGGGCTGCGACATCATGAAGAATGTTGAGGTAGAGGTAAAAGAACAGCTCGAGGCTTTCGTTAACGATAATGATATCCAGGGCATAGGCTACGTTGCCGTGCCTCAGAGATACTACAATTACGGAACGCTGGCGGCGCAGGTCATCGGCTATGCCTCTAATGACGGTGAGGCGCTCAAGGGTGTTTACGGACTCGAGGCTTCATATAACAGCGTCCTGTCAGGTACTGACGGCTACAGATATTCGGAAGTAGACTCGAGTAATGACGGTGTACTTCCTTACTCGGAAGCTACGATGGAAGACGAAGTCGACGGCAGGAATCTCGTTCTCAATATCGACGTTAATATCCAGAGGATAGCGGAGGATGCCTGCCGCAATGCCTATAACACTTATAATCCCCGGGGCGGTGTCTGTGCCATAGTAATGGATCCTTATACAGGAGCGATCCTGGCCATGGTATCGATGCCGGACTTCGATCTTAATGATCCGTACGGTATCCCTTACGGCAGGACTGAAGCAGAATGGAATGCCATGACAGAAGCCGAGAGGATCGAGTATCTGATGAGTAATGCATGGCGTAACCGCTGCATATCCGATACATATGAGCCGGGTTCCACGTTTAAGGCTCTGACGACGGCGATCGCGCTCGAGGAGAACCTGACTAATGAGAATGAGGAGTTCTCGGACGCGCCGATCGAAGTGTCGGACGTAGATACGATCTCCTGCTGGATGCAGAAGTCTTACGGCTATAACCACGGTACGGAGTCTCTGCTCACTGCTTTCGAGAACTCATGTAACCCGATATTCGTTCAGCTCGCTTACCGTATCGGACTTACCAAGTATTATGAATACGTTCACACATTCGGCTTCTATGAGACGACCGGAATAGATCTGCCTGCTGAAGGTATAGGTATCTTCCACGAAAATCCGAGCAGGATCGATATGGCATCACTGTCTTTTGGTGAGTCATCGACGGTTACGGCTATCCAGCTGCTTAATTCCTATTGTGCGCTCATCAACGGCGGCAATCTCATGGTGCCTCATGTAGTTAAATACATAACCGATTCCGAAGGTAATATCGTCGATGAGATCGAGCCCGAGGTAATAAGGACGATCTTCTCCGAAGAGACGTGTGCGAGAGTACGCGCCATGATGGCGGCCGTTGTATCAGACGGTACCGGTACAGCGGGTCAGGTCCCGGGTTACTCCGTTGCCGGTAAGACATCAACGTCCACGATAGAGATAGGTGAGGAAGCCGGAATGCACGTCCTGTCTTTCTCCTGCTATGCTCCTTCGAATGATCCGAAGATCGCAGTCCTCGTTGTAGTTAACCGTCCCGAGGACCGCTCGGTCGGATCTTCCGCACCTGCAGCAACTGCAGCACGTATCGTTGAAGCAACGCTCTCTTATATGGATATCCCGAGAGTCTTCACTGAGGACGAGTACGACAAGATGACGATCAGATACTGGGTACAGCCTGTTGCCGGCATGTCCGCTGCTCAGGCAAGTTCGACGATCGGACGTAACGGTATCTCCACGATATACGGTTCCGTCGATATGGCGGCAGATTCGATCGTGAGCTTTACATATCCCGGAACTGATGCGACCCTGTACAGCACGGGTATAGTTGTCCTTTATCCTGAAGGTACGACAGAAGGTCAGATGCTGACGACTACGGTACCTAATCTCAAGGGCAAGACCGCGATGGAATGTATCGAAGCCTTGAGAGACTGTAATCTTAACTGTAAGATAGACGGAGACGTCACGGGTGTCTGCACGGATCAGGATATCGAATACTTGCGCGAGGTCTATGCAGGTACTATAGTTACCGTGACATTGTCGGCACAGCAGCTGACGCCGACGCCGACACCGCAGGCAGCGGATCCTCTGGCAGGCGAGGACGGAGTTGTACCGACCGAGCCGACGGAGGAGCAAGTGTCAGGCGACGGTGATGATCCGTAAGAGACGGTGACGGCGGGGAGGCCCCGCACGATTCCGTTCATATGATCCGTATACGGACACAAAAACAAGGGGCAGATGAACATATAAATGGGAGAGAAACTTGAGAAGAGATCGATACTTACCACGACGCGCATAATAATGCTCGGCTTCGCGGTGCTCATAATCTTCGGTGCTCTGCTCCTTATGATCCCGGCGGCGACAGTCGACGGAGAACACACTTCATTTCTTACGGCACTCTTTACCGCGACCACGTCCGTAAGCGTTACGGGACTTGTCGTAGTAGATACTTTCTCTCACTGGACGCTCCTGGGTAAGATAATAATCCTCTTCCTGATCCAGACCGGAGGATTCGGAGTCATCACTGTCTACTCGATGATCATGATCATGCTCAACAAGAAGTTCAGCTTAAAGGACAGGCTCCTGATCCAGGATTACTATAATCTCGATTCCATACAGGGACTCGTACTGTTCCTGATAAAGGTCGTCAAGGGCACGTTCATTATCGAGGGTGCCGGGGCGTTCCTGTATTCTTTTGTCTTCGTTCGCGATTACGGATTCGTTAAGGGAGTGTGGATCTCGATCTTCACGTCAATATCCGCATTCTGTAACGCGGGTCTTGATATCATCGGACCGGACAGTCTGGTCGGCTATCAGGACAACCCCGCAGTCAACTTCATAACCATGGCATTGATCGTTCTGGGAGGTATCGGCTTCATCGTCTGGTTCGACGTGATCGTCAAGGCATCCTACTGCAGACAGCACGGTCTGGGCTTCCGTGTCTTCCTCGGCAAACTGAGCGTGCACACCAGGCTCGTAGTGCGTTTAACATTGTTACTTATCGTTGCGGGATGGGCTCTGGTGTTCCTTTTCGAATATGATAATCCGGCCACGATCGGGGATATGTCACTGCCCAATAAGCTGATGACAAGCCTGTTCCAGTCGATCACATTCAGGACGGCCGGATTCGCGACCGTGCCTCAGCAGGACCTCACTTCGCAGACCGCGTTGATAGGACTCCTGTTCATGTTCATCGGCGGATCTCCTGTCGGAACGGCGGGCGGCGTCAAGACAGTCACCATGTTCATAATCATCTTGAACGTAGTATCGTTCGTGCGTAACCGCGACGAATCCGTCGTACTTAACCGTAAGGTCACGACTGACCTTATCAACAAGGCGACGGCCGTCGTTACCGTGAGCCTTACCGTCACACTGACCTGTCTGCTCCTGCTCGTGAGCGTCGAGGATGTGCCGGTGCTCGCTGCCGCATATGAGATGTTCAGCGCCACGGCTACCGTGGGCCTGTCTAGAGGCCTTACGCCGACACTCGGCACATGGGGCCGTCTGATAGTGATAGTTGCAATGTACATAGGAAGGATAGGCCCCATCTCGATGGCACTGTTCTTCACGACCAAGAGATCATATAAGAACAACGTAAGCTTTGCCGAGGGTGAATTCACGGTAGGGTGACATTACAGAACCGAAGGGAGATCTACAATGAAGACCGTAGCAGTATTAGGACTCGGAAGATTCGGAAGGAGCGTTGCCGAAGCGCTTATGGAAGGCGGCGCCGAAGTAATGGCCGTTGACTCGGATCCTGAGCTTGTCGAAGAGCTGTCCGATAAGGTCACTTATGCGATGATCGCCGACCTCCGCGATATGGAGGACATAAAGAGTCTTGGAATATCCAATATGGATGTGGTCGTGGTCGCCATGGCCGAGAGCCTTGAAGCGAGCATCATGAGCATCATGACCGCCAAGGAGCTGGGTGTTCCGAAGGTCATCGCGAAGGCTGCCAACAAAGCAACTGCCGATATCTTCCGTAAGGTCGGCGCCGACAGCATCATCTTCCCCGAGGATGAGACCGGTAAGAGGACTGCTCACACGATCCTGTCGAGCACATTCCTTGAATTCTTCGACGTATCGGATTCTCTCTGCATCATCGAGATGCTCCCCAAGGATTCATGGGTCGGCAGGTCCCTCAAGGAACTTGATCTCCGCCGTAAGTACGGTGCCAATGTCATAGCAGTCAAAGAGCAGGGCGAGACGACTCCGGTATTCGATCCTGACCGCCCGCTCTCGAAGGACACGCCTATCCTCGTACTCGTAAACAAGAAAGACGTAAAGCGTCTGAGCTGACCGCATTTGTTTTTTTCCTTTTAATAGGTTATGTTAGAATCTACTGTAAAAGTGGAGTGATACGAGGAGGATCGAAAAGCGAAGATGTCGATATTGTTAGCGACGTTGCTTCAGAGGATGAGCTGCAAGGTTATTGCAGGCAGTCAGGATGTAAGGATCACATCCGTTGAGTTCGATTCGCGCAAAGTAAAGGAAGGGAGCCTTTTCGTTGCGATAAAAGGCTTTACTTCCGACGGACATGATTATATCGGGAAGGCGGCCGCGAGCGGTGCAGCCTGTATCGTGGCCGATATTGACAGACAGGGACACGGCGACGATGAGCTCAAGGAGCTCGCGGAACAATACGGACTGACTGTGATAGCGATGAAAGATACCAGAAAAGCGGGAGCCGAATTGTGCGCTGCTTTCTACATGCACCCCGAGGACAGACTGGATCTGGTCGGCGTTACCGGAACAAAGGGCAAGACGACGATCACGTTCATGATCCACGACATCCTTAAGAAGGCCGGAAGATCGAACGGACTGATCGGCACGGTCTGCAACATGATCGGAGATGAGAAGAGGTCGACTTCACACACGACCCCGGAATCTCATGAGATCTATGAGATCCTGGATGAACTCGCACGCAGGAATTTTGACAGCTGCGTTATGGAGGTGTCGTCGCAGGGCTTAAAGCTCGACAGAGTCTACGGATTGAGATTCGATGTCGGTTGTTTTACCAATCTCTATGAGGACCATATCGGCGGCGATGAGCATCCTGATATGGAGGACTATATCAGATGCAAGCTGAGGCTGTTCGATAACAGCAGGATCGCCGTCGTCAACCGTGACTGCGATGTAGCGGACAGGGTCATCGAATATGCATCCGCGAGATGTCCTGTATATACATACGGACTGGATGCCGGCTCGGACTGTCGTGCTCTTGATATCAGGAATGAGAGAAGAGGTTCCGTTACGGGGACTGCGTTTAATGTAGAGAGCCCCTGGTATCAGGGCGAATTCTTTGTGGCACTGCCCGGACTCTTCAATGTCTATAATGCACTCTGTGCCATCGTTGTGTCAGGTATCCTTAAGATAGATGAGAATGTCGTAAAAGAGGCGCTCGCGAGCGTGTTCGTTCCCGGAAGAGTGCAGCCCGTTCCCAACACCCTTGACATATCTGTGCTTGTCGACTATGCGCATAATGCCGCGAGCCTTGAGAACGTACTCGAGACTCTCCGTGACTACACGACCGGAAGACTTATCTGCGTATTCGGATGCGGCGGTAACCGTTCGGCAACGAGAAGGTTCGAGATGGGTGAGGTATCGGGTAAGCTCGCCGATCACACCATCATAACTTCGGATAATCCGCGTAAGGAGGATCCGATGGCGATCATCGCCAATATCGAGACGGGAATGAAGAGGACTGACGGTGAGTATGAGATCGAGCCGGACAGGTACGAGGCGATAGCGAAGGCTGTCGATATGGCACGCCCCGGAGATACGGTCCTGATAGCGGGCAAGGGTCATGAGGATTATCAGATCTTTGCCGACAGGACGATACATTTCGACGATGTCGAGGCGGCTTCGGAAGTCCTCCGTAAAAGGGAGGGCAATGCATGATGACATATATGTTCACGCTGGAAGAGGCTGTAAGGGCGACGGGCGGCAGGATATCGACCACGCTTCCCGATACCGACCCTTATATGCATATCGGCGGTGTGTCCAAGGATACGAGGACGATCAGGGACGGTGACGTCTATGTTGCGATAAAGGGTGAGCGTTTTGACGGTCATGATTATTGTGCTGACGCACTTGCCAAGGGCGCGGTATGTGTCCTGGTCGAGGATCCGTCCAAGATCCCGGAAGGCGCTGTCGGCATTGTTGTCGATGACAGTGTCAAGGCACTCGGCGATCTTGCTCATGCCTACAGATCCAAGCTCGACGCCAAGGTCATCTGCGTCACCGGATCGGTCGGCAAGACGACGACAAGACAGATGATCGCGACTGCTCTCGGAGCGTCCATGCGCGTTCATTCGACTAAGAGCAATCAGAATAACGAGATAGGTCTTCCGATGACCATACTCGAAGCTCCTTTTGATACACAGGTCCTGGTCCTCGAGATGGGCATGAGAGGCAGGGGAGAGATATCCTATCTGACAAATATCGCGTGCCCGGATATCGCCGTGATCACCAATGTCGGCTATTCTCATATCGAGAGGCTCGGCTCGAGGGAAGAGATCAGGCTCGCCAAGATGGAGATCGCCGAAGGTTTGACATCCAAGGGCATCCTTGCGGTCAACGGCGATGATGATTTCCTGAGCGAATTTGCCGGAAGGATGATACCTGCCGGTAAGCTCCTGGCATGTGTTCATGCGCTTCCCCGTAAGGATTCGGACAGGGTCACCAACTGCACGATATCAGCGACGGCGGAGAACGTGAAGTATGAGGACGGCGGGATGGTCTTCGATATGAAGGCATCAAGCGAGAGCGATAAGGGCGAGCTTCATAAGTCCGGAATAAGGCTCAGGCTCAACGGCGTCCACAATGTGCGTAATGCTGCCTTCGCTTTCCTGTGTGCATATATCCTCGATGCTGATGTTGATAAGGCTGCCGGAGCGCTCGCCGGATTCGGTGAGATGAAGGGCAGAGGTGAAGTGACGGATAACGGAAGGATCGTCGTGATCAATGATGCATATAATGCAGGCCCGGAGTCCATGGAAGCGGCATACGCCAACCTCGCCCTGATCGGAAGGGGCAGAAGGACGATCGCAGTCCTCGGCGGCATGCTCGAACTCGGAGACTATGCTCCGATGCTCCATGAGCAGATCGGTCGCAGCTGCGGCGGATACGGATTCGATATCACGCTCGTAACAGGTGACAACAGGGATGATTTTGTCAGAGGATATAAAGAGAGCAACCCCGACGGAGAGATCATCCTCTGCGAAGACACGGAGGATGTAAGGTCCAAGCTTGCTTCACTTATCAGGGACGGCGACGTGTTGCTGTTCAAGGCATCGAATGCCTTCGGATTCGAGAAGCTGGCTGCCGGATTTACGGCCGAAGGAGATAATCGATGACCGCGATATCTAAGGCGAGAAGGAGTAATGGTCCGCTCATCATAATGATGTTCGTCCTGATAGTCTTCGGACTTATCATCCTTTATTCGGTGTCCGGTCCTGCAGGCTACGGCAAGAACAAGGACTCGTTCTTCTATGTCCGTAAGCAGATCCAGTACACTTTGTTAGGTCTCGGCGTCTGTATCGCTTTGAATTTCTTCCCGGTCAAAAAGTTCAACAACAGGCTCGTCTGCCTGATCGCTTACGGGTCGTCGCTCGCGCTCATCGTAT
>OMQY01000206.1 GCA_900313405.1 uncultured Eubacteriales bacterium | reverse complement strand
TTGACCATTTTTGTAAACTTACGCCTATGAATTACACACATTTACTTGCAGCCGATATGGACTATACGCTACTGATGCCGGGCAAGCCGGTCTCAGACGCCAATATTGAGGCGATCAGGAAGCTTGAAGAAGCAGGTGTCGCTTTTACACTCGCCACCGGCAGGACTTCCTACCTGACCGGCAAATACGCACGCGCACTTGGCATCAAGGTGCCGATCATCACCAGCAACGGGGGAGCTCTTTACGATTATGCGCTCCACAAGGATATTTACTCAAACGACATGGACACGGAGACGCTTGTACGTCTGAAGGTGCTTTTCGATTCTTATCCCGGGACTGATATCACCGGCTACAGCACAGACGGCATATTCTGTGTGCGCGACAGTTCAAGACGGGATTTTATCAATAATTATAATTCTGACGAACCCGATACCGACAAGGCACCGATACACGACCTCACTGACTTTCTGGAGGGTGACGTGCTGCCTGCATTTAATAAGTTCTTGCTCGTAAGTCCTTCACCGGCGCTCCTGCGCGAGATCTGTGCTATCCCCGATCTGGAAGTCGTAAGTTCAGCTAAGGATTTCTATGATGTTATGCGCGCCGGATCGACAAAGGGATCTGCTCTGATGCGTCTTGCTGAGACGCTGGGGATCCCTGCTGAGAATACTTTCGCCATCGGAGATTCCGAGAATGACATCTCCATGATTGAGGCCGCCGGCTGCGGGATTGCAATGTCCAACAGCTCCTACGATGTGATCGAAGCCGCCGATGCTACGACAGGCTCCTGTGAGGAGGACGGCTTCGCTCAGGCCGTGGACGAGATCGTGTTGCCGAAGTTGAGAGGGTAACCGGTCTTAATCCTGTAGGATTTTTGACGTAGGCGCGAGCGCCCTCACGACCTCGTAACGTCTATAACGTCCTTTACGCTCTTGATCCGGCCGACAAGGCGATCATACTGCTCGAGGCTGCGGACAGAGATCGTCAGGTTCATCTCAGCTATAAAATCACTGCTTGTATGCGAGTTGAGCTTCTCGACATTGACATGCTCCTCACGGATGCAGTTAAGGATGTCGAGCAACAGCCCGTCTCGATCAGTGGCGGTAATATCGATATTGACCTCGAAGATCCCTCCGACCGGAGTGCCGGACCAGTGGGCTTCCACAAGGCGCTCAAAGCGCTCATGGTCTTTCACGGAGCGCTCGGCATATTTACGGATATTCTGGATATTGTTACAAGTATCACGGTGGATACCGACACCGCCGTTCTGGGTAACATAGCCGATTATGGGATCGCCCGGAGCCGGATGACAGCACTTGGCGAGGTGGATGGATATGTTATCGAGGCCTGCTACCATAACACTGCTGCCGATCTTCTCTGCTCGCTTAAGCTCGGCGGCACGGGTCTCGGGGGTCTTAACGGGCTGGGGCTTTGTAACATTCTTAGCGGCAGGAGGCGTCGATGCCTTGGGCGTCCTTAACAGATCTCCCTTGCCGATCTCTTCCGGAAGATCGTCAGGACTGTAGTATACGACCTGTCCGTCAGACGTTGTCCTGTAGCCGAGAGCAAGTCTCTCTTCAGGCGACAGGCTCTTTATATATTCATCCCTCAGTTTACCGAATACCTTACCTGCGGTTATAGCTCCGTACCCGACAGAGGCATAGAGATCCTCCAGACTGGTAAAGCTGTACTTGTTGAGGATAGTCTCGATGCTCTTATGAGTCAGCAGCTGAGAAGGAGTAAACCCATTACGCTCGATCTCACGATCAAGTCGCTCCTTGCCGTCCGCTACATTCTCCGCACGGGCTTCCTTCTTGAACCACGCATTGATCTTGGAACGGGCGGATGCCGTCTTTACCATCTTTGCCCAGTCGCGTGAAGGGCCTTTGATCTTATCTGACGAGAGGATCTCGACAACATCACCCGTCTTCAGTTCATATGACAGCGGTACGATACGGCCGTTCACCTTAGCACCGTGCATATGATTACCGACACCGCTGTGGATACTGTATGCGAAGTCGATCGGACACGACCCTTCAGGAAGTCTTATGATCTTGCCCTTAGGTGTAAAAACAAAGACTTCTTCGGAACCGATATTAGTCTTGAGCAGATGCAGGAAATCTTTGGGGTCTTCCGCATCCTTCTGTGAATCAAGGAACTGTCTGACCCACTTTATCTTCTTGTCGTAACTGTCCTCTTTGAACGACTTGGAATTGCCGGCTTCTTTGTAGTGCCAGTGAGCTGCGATACCATACTCGGCATCCCGGTGCATACTGTATGTCCTGATCTGTACTTCGAAGGTCGTCTCATCGAAGGTCTTGCCGCCCGGTCTCTTAACGGTAGTATGGATAGACTGATAGCCGTTATCCTTAGGATTACCGATGTAGTCCTTGAATCGTCCGGGGAGCGGTATATACATCTCATGTACGATACCGAGAACTGCATAACAATCTGTCAGTGTATCGACTATTATCCTGCAGGCAAACATATCGTATATCTGATTGATCCCTTTACCCTTATCGTGCATCTTCTTATAGATGCTGTAGAAGTGCTTGGGGCGTCCCTCTATCTCATAATGCTTGATGCCGTATTCTTCGAGCTTGCCTGACAGTTCGCTTACTACAGTCTGCATGAACGCCTCACGCTCGGATCTCTTGGCGGCAACAAGTCCTACGAGTTCATAGTAACCGTCGTGATCGATATAGCGCAGGCACAGATCTTCAAGCTCCCACTTGATCTTGAATACGCCAAGTCTCTCAGCGAAAGGAACATACACGTCTATCGTCTCCTTCGCCTTCTCATACTGCTTCTCAGGCGTCTGATACTGCATGGTCCTCATGTTATGCAGACGGTCCGCCAATTTGATAAGTATGACACGGATATCGACCGTCATCGCGAACATCATCTTAACGATATTATCGCGCTGCTCCTGTTCCTTGCTGACATAAGAGATCTTATTGAGTTTTGTAACTCCTTCGACAAGTGTCGTGATAGTCTCTCCGAACAGTTCCTTGAGCAGGTCGGCATCTGCCACCGTATCTTCTATCGTGTCATGAAGGAATGCGGCTGCGAGCGACTCGGCATCTACTTCCAGTTCAGCGAGGATCTCTGCCGTGGCGATCGGGTGGACGATGTACATGGATCCGTTCTTACGCTTCTGCTCTCTGTGAGCCTTATAAGCGAAAAGATACGCTCTGCGTATCAGCACACTCTCGTTCGTTATCTCGGATTCATCAAGCTGGGCCTTGGATGCATATGTCCTGAATGCTTCCAGCACGATATTGAATTGCTCACTGATCTCGGCAGGGATATCCTGAGGGATATCGTCCATATTCCTCAGATACTCATATTCTATCCTCTGTTCTTCAGTGAGTTCAGTGCTCATATGAATTAAGTCTCCTGTATGTCTCGGATGTGCCGAGATTAACCTTTCCCGATGTATCCAGGAAATTGAAGCAGACTCTCATCGGATCTATCTGCCCTAACTTGAGTATACCCGCTTCGGAGAATACATCAAGACATCTGCGCACCTGAAAAGGCGTAATATCGACTCCGGAATTACATTGTATCATTTTGGCCAGAAGTTCACAGTCCGCAGTAGACATCTCTCTGCCGCAACAACCGTACAATACACGATAGCATGCTGCATATTGCGGTTGCCCGGGAAGAAGGTCCGATCTGCTGCTTCCTGACGAGAGCTTACAGATCTGTTCGATCGGAAGGCTCTGACGATAGAGTCTCTCGGCTATGTCGGGCTTGCTCCAGATAAGGCCCTCGGGATAGACAGGTCTTATGTCTTCCAGATGCAGACTGAGGGCCACTTTTCCCCTGTATGCGAACTCGTTAAGTGTATAGGCTATGTCGACCCGATCCCCGACCTTGAAGACGTTGAGATACTGTCCCATCCCGAACCCGACGGCAGACAGCGAGCCTTCGCCCGGATCTTTACTTCCGTCAATGAGTTCGAGTCTCATATGTGCACCGTCGCTCATCGGATGGATCTCGGATATTATCAGGCCGTCCGTCTCGAAGACAGGCTTTTTGTTGCCTATTCCGAACGGCTTCATGATGCACACTCTCTGATATGTATCATATGTTACCTGCCCGTAAGGGATCTTGGCATCTATCTTAAGATGATTGTCCTCATCCTCGGGATCATCTTCATCACGTCCGTTCTTTTTATTCTCGGCCGCATTCTCCTCGAGTCTCTTCATGAATAATCCGAGATTCTTTTTGGCAACTACCACGCCTGCAGCCTTTTTGTGACCTCCGAAGTTCTCGACTATATCACTCAGCGCTTCTATGGAACTGTACAGATCATCCTCGCCGTACGCCCTTCCCGAGCCTTTGATACAGCCCGTATCGATCGAATCATCGGTAAAAACGATCGCCGTGCGCCTGAAGTGCTGAGAGATCCTGCCGGCAACAATTCCCAATACTCCCTGATGCCATCCGGGAGCATAAACGACTATCGGTCCCTTAAGGTTCGTCAGTTGCCATATCTCAGGGCGGGCCGGATTCTGTATCTGCCTCAGTGCTTCTTCGAAGACCCCTGCCTCTATCGCTTTGCGCTCGTCGTTCTCTCGCGACAGCGCACGGGCCGCATTTGTTACGACCTTCTCGTCATCCTCGAGAAAGAGTCTTAGGGCATCGGAAGAATCATAGAGTCTTCCGGCTGCATTGATCCTTGGGACAAAGTTAAATGATATAAATGTCTCATCCAGTTTCTTACCATAATCGAGCAACATGGAATTCATTATGCGGATGCCCGGATTAACTGCATTCTCCATGCTCTTGAAAGCCTTCTTGATCAGGGTACGGTTCTCATCCGTTACTGATACAAGATCTGCTATAGTTGCTATCCCGGCAAGTTCTATGGTCTGTCTCCATATGTCCGGGGATACCTTGCATCTCTTGTCGCGGCCTAACGCTTCAACGATCTTCAGAGCTACCCCCGCACCGCACAAGTCCTTAAAAGGATATGTGTTATCGGATCTTTTGGCACAGATCACCGCATCAGCATCCGGTATCTCATCCTTAACATTGTGGTGGTCAGACACGATGACCTTGATCCCGCGGTTCTTGAGTTCATCTACTGTCTCGATATTGGTAATACCGCAGTCGACCGTAATGACCAGATCCGGGGATTCTTCGATCACTTTATCCAGTATATTGTCGGTCAGTCCGTATCCGTGCTCCGCTCTGTGGGGCACGATGTAGCTGACATTACAATCATGCGATCTGAAGAATCTTACGAGGATGGATGTCGCCGTAACTCCGTCGCAGTCATAGTCACCGTAAACAAGGATCTTCTTGCCGGTCTGAACTGCATGAACGATCAAGTCGACCGCCTTATCCATGTCCTTGTACAGGAACGGGTCATACCATATCTCGGGTTTATTCTCCGCGAATGACGACTTCTCTTCATCAGTTACGATCCCTCGTGCTTCGAGAAGGGTGTCGATCAAAGCATCGGTATCCGCCTTTTGGAAAACGGCAACCGGCTGCCAAATCTTACTTGTCAGTATCATATTAATATCTCGCTGTCTTTATTTGGATATATTGTACCAAATATTGAGCGAAAAAGATGCTACATATTATCCGTAATTCTCAGCGACGTAAAGATCGAGACGTGCCCCCAGCGACTCGCCGGCTCAGGTGTGTCGTCACTGTCAGTAGAACAAGCTGTAAGCCAACAGAGCAAATAAGCAACTCACTCAAACAACGGAACGCTGAAATACCTCTCGCCCGTATCGGGAAGCACTGTGACAACTGTCTTGCCGGAACCGAGTTTAGTCGCGAGGCGTATGGCCGCGCACACGTTGGTCCCGCTGCTGATGCCACAGAGAATTCCTTCTTCGGATGCCATCTTCTTAGCTGTATCGAGAGCCTCTTCATCCGAGATCCTATAGATGTCATCGTATATCTTTGTATCGAGGATATCCGGGATAAGGCCGTCGCCGATCCCCATCTGCAGATGTGTTCCGATGCTGCCGCCTGAAAGGATAGCGGCATTCTCGGGCTCTACTGCAACTATATGAATATCAGGATAGTGTTGGCGCAGTATAGTTCCAATTCCGGTGATAGTGCCACCTGTACCTATGCCGGAACAGAAGCCGTCAATCCTGCCGTCCACCTGTTCTACTATCTCAAGAGCAGTCCCTTCGGTATGAGCCTTAAGATTATCCCTATTGGCGAA
>OMQY01000009.1 GCA_900313405.1 uncultured Eubacteriales bacterium | reverse complement strand
CGGTGTGCCCACGATGTTTATTGCCATGCTCGGTCACGAGAATTTCCCCTCGACGGATTTCTCTCATATGAGAACGGGCATTATGGCAGGATCACCTTGTCCTATCAAGACGATGGAAGAGGTTATCGAAAAGATGCATATGCCGGAGATCGTTATCACATATGGTCAGACAGAGGCTTCTCCCGCTACGACGATGAGCAAGACCACGGATACTATCGAACAGAGAGTAAACACGGTCGGTCCTTCCATCTTCGGAGTTGAGACAAAGATCGTTGATCCCGAGACGGGCGAGGAGCTTCCCGACGGAGTAGCGGGCGAATTCTGCGCACGCGGCTATAACATAATGAAGGGTTACTACAAGATGCCCGAAGCAACGGCTGCCGCTATCGACGAAGACGGCTGGCTCCATTCCGGTGACCTTGCCATGAGACGCCCTGAGGACGGCTACTACAAGATCACGGGCCGTATCAAGGATATGATCATCCGCGGAGGTGAGAACATCTACCCCAAGGAGATCGAGGACTTCCTCTATACACATCCTAAGATCGAGGATGTTCAGGTAATCGGTGTTCCCGATGCCGATTACGGTGAGGAGATCATGGCCTGCTTTATCTTAAAGCCCGGTGAAGAGTCTTCCGAGGAAGAGATCAAGCAGTATGTAAGAGATCATATGGCTAAGCACAAGGTCCCGAGATATGTTGACTTTGTAAGCGAGTTCCCGATGAATGCCGCAGGTAAGATCCTGAAGTACAAGATGCGTGAGCAGGCAGTCGAGAGACACAGTCTGGAAGATGCCAACAGGATCGTAACAGCGTAAAGGTATATGAACAGACTTAAGAAGACATTCCTGCCGGTAATCCTTATCGTCGCACTTCTGTTTACGGGGTGTGAGATAGTTTTCGAGGACGATGAGACTGAGTCGGAATCTGTGCGCCATACTACTGTCACCGAGGTAGAAACAGAGACAGAGTCAACTCCCGTGACGGAGACGGAAGAGGAGGAGACAGAGCCTTCCGAGACCCCCTCAGAGCCTTCCGAGACAGCCGTCCCGACAGAGTCTCAATCGATCGATCGTAACGGATCCTATACCACGGCAGAAGATGTGGCACTCTATATCTACACATACGGTGAACTGCCTTCGAACTTCATGACTAAGAATGAGGCTCGTGACTTAGGTTGGGAGGGAGGCTCTCTCGAGCCTTATGCTCCCGGTATGTGTATCGGCGGAGACTGGTACGGCAACTATGAGGGAATGCTTCCCGAGACGAACGGAAGAGAATACCACGAGTGTGATATCAACACGCTTGGAGCGTCTTCGAGAGGCGCAGAGAGGATCGTCTTCTCGAATGACGGACTGATCTACTATACGCCGGATCATTATGAGACATTTACCCTTATGTACGGGCAGGAATAAGACGACTGGGGAGGAAACGCATATGAACGATGTGATCGTTATCGATTTTACCGGTGTGGCAAGTTATCACGAGGTGCATTCACTTCTTGACCGGACACTTGACCTGCCTTCTTATTACGGCCGTAATCTTGATGCTCTCCATGACTGCCTGACTGAGATCGGAAGCTCTAAGGAGCCCGTAAGAGTAAGGCTTGTCGGTATGGATAAGGCGGGCGATAACATGAGCAGATATATGATTGGCGTCAGGAAGGTTTTCGAGGATTCGGAGAGGGAGAATCCGGGGCTCATCATCGAAGGGTAACTTGATAAATATTTTTGTCCTATATATTGAGATATTAACTTAAAAAGTATAAAATTTTAGGTGATGATATCGGAGGGCAGATATGAACGACCAGTTGAAGGATATAGTCTATAGCGACCTGTTCAGATATACGGGTAATGCCAGACGTACAAAGGCTATATATACGACTTATCTTCAGGAACTCAGATCGAGTCCCGAGTTCAGTTATATCAGCGCTTTCCGCAGAACAAGATATTATCACGACCAGATCTCCAGATATGACGGATGGAGACGGGTCCTCAATACGGCTAAGTTCAAGGTTGCCAACTGGTATCTCGACAAGCTCTCCCGTAAGTATCATATTCAGATCCCTTATGACACCAATATCGGCAAGGGTTTTTATCTTGCTCACTTCGGCCGTGTCATCATCCACCCGAAGTCTGTTATAGGTTATAACTGTAATGTCTCGACGGGTGTCGTCATCGGTACGCAGTTCAGAGGTAAGCGTAAGGGCTCGCCTCATATCGGTAACTTCGTCTGGATCGGTGCCAATGCCGTCATCGTCGGCAATATCAATATCGGTAATAATGTCCTGATCGCTCCCGGAGCATATGTCAATTTTGATGTTCCGGACGGATCGATCGTCATCGGTAATCCGGGTCTTATCAGAAGAGCTCCCGGAGCCACGCTCAGTTATATCAATAATACGATCTCTTTCGACGAATATAATGTCCGCTCGGATGTGCGAAGCTGATGAGACTGAGTGCCGGAACTTTCATAGACAATCGAGCAAGATTAATGGATCGCATGCCGGATAAGACAGCGGTCCTTCTTTTCGCAGGGGAAGCTTCCGCGATGTGCGGAGATACCGATTACCGTTTCCTGCCTGACCGTAACTTCTTCTATTTGACCGGGCTGTCCTATGAACACGGCAAGCTCGTTATTGTTAAGCGCGATGCCGGCGTTGACGTCACGCTCTATGCACCGGTCAAGGATGCAATGGTGGAGAGGTGGCACGGGAAGACTGCCTCATTTGAAGAATTGAGCCGTATCTCGGGAATCGATGTGAATGATATCCGCCCGATCGATGATTATGACAACGACATTCTCGGACTCCTGAAGGACAGATCACTGACACCTGCGACTGACAGTGCCTCGATCATGCGCGGATCGAAGGAGGCCTTCAAACGCATAGAGACTCTTGTGGGACCGGACAACGTCCGTGATATCAAGGACGATCTTATCGCGCTCCGTATGGTCAAATCAGAGGAAGAGGTTGAAGCGATAAGGCAGGCCGGGATCATCACCGAAGCCGCACTCGAAGATATGAAAGAGCACATAAGACCGGGGGTCACGGAGATAGAACTCTATGCTGCACTTGAGAACGGAATGATGAAGAGAGGATGCCTGATACCGGCATTTGCCACAATAACCGCTATCGGTAAGAACGCGTTCTATCTGCACCATGCCGAGCCTGAAGATAATGAGGGAGAGACGGCTTCGGAGGGAGACCTGATCCAGATCGACGTCGGGGCGCGCGTTGGCGGATATTGTGCCGATATCTCGAGAGTCTATTTTGTCGGTGGCGAAGGTGCCGGCATAAGATCTTCCGAAGAGCGTGACAGGCGGTTCCTGCTGCTCGAACTGATACTGAAGATGCGTAAGGTTGTCATGGCGACTATCGCACCGGGCGTGACCTTTACGGACTTGAATAAGAAGATGAAAGAGATAGTGGCTGAGTGGATGAAACAAAATTCACTCACTTCCGGTGATGAAACAGAGATCGATGCCGGAGTATACTATTGGCATAACATAGGCCATCATCTGGGGCTCGATGTTCATGACTGCTCTTTGGGCAAAGATATTCCCTTTGAAGAAGGAAACTGTCTTGCCATTGAGCCCGGTGTCTATATCCCCGAGTGGAATGCCGGATTCAGGATAGAGGACGATGTGCTGGTAACGAAGGACGGCTGCGTGATGCTCACCGGCGGTCAGGACAGAACGGAGGATATCGTGATATCATGATGATCTTACTGGAAGCCAAAATGACAATTGCAGTCATCCTCCTGGTCATGCTCTTCTTTATCCTTGCAGCAGCGCTCTATCTCGGATTCCTTACCATATCGCGTAAGCTCTATGTGAAGATCTTCAAGCGCCCGCACCCCATGCCGCAGGTCGACCGCTCGCCTTCATCTATCGATCAGAGCACCATATTCGGAAGAGGGCAGAACTGGTTCTACTCCAATCGCATGGAATTCCTGAACGTCCGGATCGACTCCTTCGATAAAGTCAGATTGTCGGGCTATTTCAGACCCTCCGCTGACAGGTCATCACGCTTCGCGGTCATACTTCTTCACGCCTATGACGAACATCCCAGTCAGATGAGCGCTTATGCCCGTCTCATGATGAGACAGATCCAGTGTCATGTGCTTATCGCGCACGGACGCGCGCACTGCATGAGCGGAGGCAAGACATGTACTCACGGACTATACGAGAGCGTTGATCTTACAAGATGGATCGACTATATCAAGATGCAGGTTGGAAATGACTGCCGTATCTTCATCGTCGGAAGGGGGCTGGGTGCGTCTTCCGCTCTTCTTGCAGCACAACAGAAAGACTTCTCCGAGAATGTTGCCGGCATTATCGCCGACTCTCCTTACGAAGTGCTCGAGCCGGTTCTTCTTAACCGTCTCAAGGCGATCTACAAGTTCGACTGCAGTCCTTTCATGGGCTCTGTAAGACATATCGCCATCAAACGTAAGGGGCTTGATCTGAGACTGTGTGATACGGCTATCCATGCCGACAGGATCAGAGTACCGGTCCTGATCTTCCAGGGCGGAGAAGACGAGATAACCAGGCCTTCCGGATCCAAGAGGATCTTCGACAATATCAGAGCGCCCAAGAGGCTCGTTCAGATCGACAGGGCAGATCATCTTATGGGTTATGACATATCTCCGTCGACATATGAACGCGAAGTTCGTCATTTTATAGAACAGTGCGTTGTACGTCTTGTAAGCATCGGAAGAATGTAGTATATTCTCGTTCGTGGATCATTCCACATTATATTTATACACGGGGAGCTGGTGTGACCGGCTGAGAGGACGCTTGAGCGTCGACCCGATGAACCTGTACGGATAATGCCGGCGGAGGGAGGTCTATATGTTTAAGTTATTAGGTATTTTCGCGGACAAAGTTGATGACGGTTACGGTGGGTACACCTATGAGTTTACCGACTGGGGCTATACTGCACTTGTAGTGATCGCCATCGGGTGTCTCATCATCGGAGCCTCGATCTTCGGTAAGAAGCATCAGTGGAGCACGAAGCAGATG
>OMQY01000110.1 GCA_900313405.1 uncultured Eubacteriales bacterium | reverse complement strand
GGCTGGCCATCATATAACCGGCCACCGGACTGTCAATACCGCCTGACAGAAGGAGCATACCCTTACCTGCTGTTCCGACAGGCAGGCCGCGATGTCCCATAACCTTACCCGCATAAACATAATTGAAATCTCTTACTTCAACATTAAGGATGAAGTCCGGCGACTTGACATTAACCGACAATCCGGGAACGCGCTCCAGAACATTGGCACCGACTTCTTCACAGATCATCGGCGAATTCAGAGGAAAACTCTTATCGCCGCGCTTAGCCTCTACCTTAAAGGTCTTATATTCAGGGTGAAGCTTAAGCAGGTGCTCCACATAATCGACAGCCTCATCATCGATCGCCTTGATGTCACCCGTGAACTTACGTGTCAGTGAAGCCGATACGATACCGAATACCTGAGTTACGGCTTCAAGGACTTCCCTCGCGGAATCCTCATCGGCGAAAAACTGATTCCCCTCATCCTTGGGCTCTATCCATATCCTGCTCTGACTCTGATATATCGAGAGTTTTCCGAACTGTCTTAAGCGGTACTTAAGATTGCTCTTAAGTTGAATCTCGAACTTTCCTCTGTTAAGTCCCTTGAGCGTCACTTCGCCCATTCTGGCGAGTATTACATTAGTAGCCATATTACCTCTTCACAAGATAGAGATCATAGATCTCATCTACTCTCCTGATGAATTCCTTTGCTTCTTCCATCGTATTATCACGACAGAAACTGAGTCTTATGCTGTTGGCAGCGATCTTACGGTCCACGCCTGTCTCCAACAATACATAGCTTACCTGCTTTGCCTTGGAAGAACAAGCCGATACTGTCGATACGAAGATATCATAGATCTCCAGACAATGAAGCATCGTCTCTGACTCAAAGCCGTCAAATGACACATTCAGCACAAACGGCAATGCGTCATCCGGAGATAGTATCTTCGCACCGCGCGAAGCGAGTTCTTCACGCAGATAAGCATTAACGGCTGAGATATTCACGTAAGCTTCATCTCTGCGGTTCTCGGCCTCTTCCATAGCCGTGACCATAGCTTCCGCAAGTATGAGACTCTGTGTACCGGATCTCATATTATTCTGCTGTCCGCCGCCCAATATCAACGGATCGACCTTTATGCCCTGCCGTATGTAGAGCATGCCGACTCCCTTGATCGAATGGATCTTATGTCCTGAGAATGTGGCCATATCGACACCCATATTCCGCAGCTTTATATCAAGTTTCCCGAGTGACTGAACGCAGTCGAGGAAGATCGCGGCATCACGCTTCTTCTCATTACGGATCTTTACTATGTCCTCCAGAGGAAGGAGCGCACCGGTCTCATTATTTACATGTGTAAAGCAAAGAAGGACTGTGTCGTCATCGATCATGTCTGCCAGAGATCCGAGATCGGGCTTACCGTTTGACAGCATAGGAACATACTTGACGATAAATCCCTCGGATTCAAGCAGCTTAAGGACCTCAAGCGTGGCCTTATGCTCGGTCTTCGTAGAGATTATCGTATTACCGATACGTTTATTCCTGTGTACAAAGCCTCTGATCGCAGTATTTGATCCTTCAGTTCCGCAGGAAGTAAAAAAAAGTTCATTCTTATTGCAACCCAAGCAGGAAGCAGCTCTCTCAAGAGCCTTGTTATAAGCCTTGTCGGCATTTGTACCCAGCTTATGAAGAGACCCGGGGTTGCCGTAAAGCTCCCCCGAGCCGAGTTGATCATCTATTGCTTTTATGACCGCTTCACAGGGTCTTGTAGTAGCACTGTTATCAAAATAGATCATAAGAGATCAGACCTTAAGCTCTACTGCATTGACCTCGAGGTCGGACTTATGCGCTTCGAGAACGGGATACACCGCCTCAGTAAGGAATGTTGTTACCTGCTCAGGGCAACGACCGATGTAGAGCGACGGATCAAGAAGCTCATTAAGCGAATCGTGATCAAGACCAAAGGCCGGATCACCTGCGATACGCTCGAGAAGATCATTCGGCTTGCCCTCGTTCTTAACAACAGAGCCTGCCTCCATGGAATAAACGCGGATCTTCTCGTGAAGCTCCTGTCTGTCTCCGCCCTTGTTGGTAGCTGCCATCATGATGTTCTCAGTAGCCATAAAAGGCAGCTCGTTCATGATATGGGCGTGGATCATCTTCGGGTATACAACGAGGCCGGACATGATATTGGCATAGATTCCGAGGATGGCATCAACGGCAAGGAATGCCTCGGGAACACTGATCCTCTTGTTGGCGGAATCATCAAGTGTCCTCTCGAACCACTGCTCGGACGCAGTCATAGCCGTATTCATGCAGTCGGAGATAACATATCTGGACAGAGATGCGATCCTCTCGGATCTCATCGGATTACGCTTATAAGCCATAGCGGAAGAACCGATCTGAGTCTTCTCAAAGGGCTCTTCGATCTCCTTCAGGTGCTGAAGGAGCCTGATATCGTTACTGAACTTATGAGCGCTCTGTGCAATGGACGCCAGAGCATTCAGTACACGTGAATCGACCTTACGGGAATAAGTCTGACCGGATACATAATAGGAAGCTTCAAATCCCATCTTCTCACAGATCTTCTTATCGAGTTCAACGCACTTTGCGTGATCACCGTCGAAAAGCTTATAAAAGCTTGCCTGTGTACCTGTCGTACCCTTGCAGCCGAGGAGCTTCAAGGAAGCCGTTACCTGCTCGATCTCTTCCAGGTCGAACATAAGATCCTGGAGCCAGAGTGTTGCTCTCTTACCTACTGTAACAAGCTGGGCAGGCTGGAAATGCGTGAAACCGAGTGTCGGCATAGACTTATACTCATCTGCAAACTTGGCAAGTCTGTCGATAACGACAACAAGCCTCTTACGGATAAGGTTCAGTGCCTCACGCATAAGGATTATGTCCGTATTATCGCCTACATAACATGATGTAGCGCCAAGATGAATGATACCCTTTGCATTGGGGCACTGCTCACCGTATGCATGTACATGAGCCATGACATCGTGACGGACGATCTTCTCTTCGCGTGCTGCCACATCATAGTTGATGTCTTCGGCATTGGCCTTAAGCTCATCTATCTGTTCCTGTGTGATGTTAAGACCTAATTCCATCTCGGACTCGGCAAGAGCGATCCACAGCTTACGCCATGTTCTGAACTTCTTGTCGGGCGAGAATATAAACTGCATCTCAGGGCTCGCATATCGGGAATTCAGCGGGCTCTCATAGGTATCTTTGGACATAGGATCAAGCCTCCAGTATTTTCTCTATCGCAGTTAGTTTAGCACATACTGCAAATACTTCGACAGCCTTATTTATGTCTTCTACCGTAGGGAAACTCGGTGAGAGTCTGATATTTGAATTATCGGGATCCTTCTTATAAGGATATGTAGCGCCCGCGGGAGTAAATGCTACGCCGAGCTCCTTACTCATAGATACTACCTTGTCGGCAGTTCCGGGATATACGAAGACACTGATGAAGTATCCGCCGTAAGGCTTACGCCAGCTGGCGATACCCGTACCCGTGATCTCTCTGTCAAGGACTTCAAGAGTCTTCTCGAACTTAGGACGCAGGATATCGGCGTGCTTATTCATAAGAGCCTTAAGTGTTGCCATATCAGGGATATAGTTGATATGTGCGAGCTGGTTGATCTTGTTGGCACCGATCGTCTGAACTCCTATGATCTTTTTGGCAAAATCGAGGTTCTCCTTATTGGCACAGATAACGGAAAGACCGCTTCCTGCGAATGTGATCTTGGATGTGGAAGCGAACTCATATACACGGGAAGGATTGCCCGCCTTCTCACACAGAGAAAGGATATCGGGGATCGTAGCATGGAGAGATTCGTCTTCGTAGAGGTGGTGAACTACATAGGCATTATCCCAGAAGATCCTGAAGTCCTTTGCTGCAGTCTTCATTGAAGCAAGTCTCTCACATACTTCCTGTGAATATACGATACCGTCAGGATTGCTGTAGCAGGGAATTGCCCACATACCCTTAACGGAATCATCCTTAACGAGCTCCTCGACGATATCCATATCCGGACCGTCATCCTTAAGCGGTACGCAGATCAATTCGAAGCCGAGCTTCTCCGTAACAGAGAAGTGTCTGTCATAACCCGGAACGGGACAGAGCCACTTCTTATTCTGAACCTGAGACCAGGGCTTATCGGAATCATGCTCACCGAATACAACGGCTCTCATAAGAGCGTCGAACATAAGGTTAAGGCTCGAACCGTTGCCGACAAGGACTTTATCCTTATCAGTGTCAAGTATCTGAGCGAAAAGCTCCCTAACCTCAGTGATACCGTTCGGTATACCGTAGTTTCTGCAATCTCCGTCAACGGACTTGAATCCTGTCTTATCAAGACCGTCGAACATCTTGGCATGCATATCGAGCTGAGCCGTAGACGGCTTACCTCTTGTCATATCGAGTGAGAGATTCATTGCACGGAATCCTTCGATCCTCTTTTCAAGTGTTTCCTTCTCGAGCATAAGCTCTTCTCTCGACATGTCCTTATAAGCTTTCATCACAGCCTCCAAAAATATAGATTATGAAATTTGACATGGGCTAAAATTGCATTTTGCAATGGCCTCCACCCCTGAAAGCCAAAATCATTATATTGAACTTGCAATTTTTATTCAATGATTATTCACTCGAAAGGAACAATTTGTACATTTTGTATACTTCCGTCGTCATTAACGGTCACGCACCCTGCCAAAAAGTGTATATTCTTCCCATAAAGTCTGTACTCACTTACCAAATAGGGAACGCATCTCTTCATCCTTCGGATCTTCTCCGGTGTTATGGCATCAAGCGCATCCGGCATAGCCTTACTCCTGCGCCTCGCCTTGACCTCGACGATATAAACATGACCGGCACGTTCAAAGACTGCATCAAGCTCTCCCCGTCTGTGCACATTATAATTCCTGACGATCAGATCAAAGCCGCGCTCTTGCAGCCCTTTTATCACGGCATCTTCATATATTGTCCCTTCATGTCTCAGATTCCGGTCCATAAGATACTCTCCGTCAAGTTTTTCGATTAATAGTATATCCTCTTTTACTGAGCCAAAACCTCACAATTCATAACAATGCTATAGTCATTTTATATAATCAAATATAAACTTTATTTGTTTGCATTTGATACACCGTCACATTAAAATTGAACATATGAGCGATACACTAAAGAATCTTGCCATGCTGGCGCATAAGACCAATGATAACGAAGCATTTTTTGCCGACGTTGAATTTGGCAACCTTGCCTCTTCCCTCGGAATCGTTAAGATAACTTCACGCCATTTTATGAGGCACGCATCCGATGACATCGCGACTGTCCTCTATTCTGCTACAAAGGAACCCGACGCGGCTTTTATTACAGATGACGTAAGATGCGAGCTCGGCACTGATAATGTTATCGTTTTTAAGTTCTATTTGACTCATGATCTTACGGAGAGCAGCGACAAACCGCTCTACGATCTGTTCACGAGCATCATCTGTTCCAGGATCGAGAATGATTATTTCAAGGTAAATTATGAGCAGAGCATTAATTACGATCCGCTCACGGGGATCCCTAACCTGAATACTTTCTATGACAAACTCGGCTTGTTATTTGCCGAGAACAGACAGTCGGATTATTCGGCAGGTTTCCTTAATATCAAACAGTTCAGTAACTTTAACAGGCTGTTCGGATCACACACCAGCAACAATGTATTGAAGCATTATTCACTCAAGGTGAGCGAGTATTTCGATCCTGATAAGGACGAATTGTTTGCAAGGATCGGCGGAGACAATTATGTATTTATTGCACTTAACGACAGGCTCGACGAACTGAAGGCACTTCTGTCTTCAGTTGATCTTATGATCATGTCCGAAGAAGACACTCTCGCCTGCACGATCTCGGCAAGGATCGGTCTTTGCAGACTCGAACCTTCCCTTACTAACCCCTCTGATGTTATGACGGCAATAGCTTCCGCTCTTAAATACAGCAGGATCCCCGGGAACCCGGACATTGTTGTATATACACAGGATACGCAGGATCGTCTGCTTAAGAGGGACAACTTCATGAGCGAGATCAAGCGTGCAGTCGATGAACACAAATTCCTCGTATACTATCAGCCTATAATCAAAGTCGGAGATTCAGACAGTGTTGTAGGGGCCGAAGCTCTCTTGAGATGGAGACGTCATGATATGATGCTTACTCCCGGCGATTTCATTCCGATCGCAGAAGAATACGGTTATATCTACAAGCTCGACCTCTATGTACTTGAGACAGTATGTTCCAAGCTTCGCGAGTGGATCGACGAAGGCATCCGTGTTGTTCCGATCTCATGTAACTTCTCCAAGCACGATCTTTCCGAGGCAGGTCTTCCCTCTTCAATCGTATCCATTATCGACAAATATGGGATCGACCACTCCCTCATCACGATCGAGTTTACGGAGGCCGGTTTCCACGAAGAGTATGAGAGTATCTACAATACCGCTAAGATCTTGAGAGACGAAGGTATCAAGGTCGCTATCGACAACTTCGGTACAGGTTATTCCTCACTGAGTCTCCTTCGCGATCTCAACTTCGACTACCTGAAGATCGACTCTTCTGTCGGTAATTCCGGAAATGACAAGAGTGATATTATTTTCGCGAACATAGTCGATATGGCTTCTAAGCTCGGATATACCGTCATCTGTGAAGGTCTCGAGAACAAAGAACGTATCAACCGTGCTATCGAGGCAGGTTGCACCACATTTCAGAGCGAATTCTACGCCAAGGCTTGTTCCGAGAGATTCTTCCTTAATATGATCAAGGGCAGAGCTTGATCATTAACCCGTTTTTACGCACGCCGGATACAGATCGATGTAGATCAGGCCTTTAATGAATTACCTTAAGAAATGATCTTCTGTGGATCGGACACATGCCGAGTTCACGGATGCCTGCATAATGAGCGGCAGTTCCGTATCCCTTATGCCCTGCGAAGCCATAGCCCGGATATACTGAATCATATTCGATCATGATACGGTCTCGAGTAACCTTGGCGAGGATCGACGCAGCCGCGATGGAATTCGAACGGGCATCCCCTTTTATGATAGGAACGACCTCAAGTCCTGTCCCTTCGAGCTTAACGGCATCGATCAGGAGGATATCGGGCTTTATATCTCCGCTGTTAAGCTCGGCGACACAATTACGCATGCAGAGCTTCGTCGCTTCGAGAATGTTGATATCATCAATGACATCCGCCTCTACCCGTTGGATCGAATATGCCAGAGCATGTGTCGTGATCTCATCAAACAGCAGATCGCGTTTCTTGGCACTTAGCTTCTTTGAATCATCAAGTCCCAAGATCGGATGATCGGGATCAAGGATACATGCTGCAGCTACTACAGGTCCCGCCAGAGGTCCCCTTCCCGCTTCATCGATACCTGCAGGATATGAGAACCCGAGTTCACGATACTTGTTCTCGAACTCGAGCATCTCCGTATACTTCATTTCCAGCTGTTCACGCGTCATTCTTGCCATTACTTCTGATCCCCCGGTTTATCAGGACTCTCGAGAGTGATGCGGCCGATACGTGCCTGACGAAGGTCATCCAGGAACATTCGCGCGAACCGCTCTTCATCCACACGTCCGCCTGACATCAGGCATCCCATCCTCTTACCCATAGCAAGGAAACGATCATACTCATCCCAAATATATTCAGGATCACTCTCGTTGAGTGTAATACCGTATCTGTTCTCGAGCAGTTCAGGATAGAGTGAACCGATAAGCCTGATAGCTTCATAAGCGACTTCAACGGAATCGGTAACTTCATTCTTAACGGCACCTGTCGCCGTAAGGACCAACTGGGATCTCTTGGATGCGATGCGTGGCCACAAAACACCCGGCATGTCCATTAATTCAAGTTTGCCGTCCGTCTTGATCCACTTGGGAGCTCGGGTCACGCCGGGCTTGTCCCCTGTAACGGCAGCTTTGCGGCCGCAAAGTGAATTAATAAGAGTCGACTTGCCTGTGTTCGGAACGCCTACTGTCATAACTCTGACAGGTCTTCCCTCACGCCCCTTGGCACGAGCTCTCTCGAGGATATCCGAACAGATATCCATGGTCATTTTGTTCAGCTTATCAAGACCTTTCTTATGGTTGGCGTCGAGCGCGACAGCCGGGATCCCGTTCTCGGCGAAGCGTGCGATCCACCTATCAGTAACTGCCGGGTCAGCCAAGTCAGCCTTATTCAGGATAACGATCCTCTTCTTCTGTCCCAATATCTTATCGAGCTCCGGATTCCTGCTCGAAAAGGGTATCCTCGCATCACAGGTCTCATACACTATATCTACGAGCTTAAGATTCTCGGCTGTATCATTAAGCGCCTTGCGCATGTGTCCCGGGAACCAGTTGATGTTAAGATTACTGTCACTCATTTGTTTAACCTCAAGGATCGCCATTCAAACCCGTCACCGAGATCCCAGTCAGCCATGGCCATGAACAGCGGAATATTATATGCAACACAGTAAAGATGGTGCTCAACAGCACAATCGAGTGCAATTATCGCAGTAAGACAAAGCAGATCAAACCTCTTGTTCCTGAAGCATCTTATCGCGGCAGTTACCATAAGCGTGAGATATGCAAGGAGCGGGATAACACCGAACGAGAAGAAGATCTTGATATAAGAGATATCCAGAGCGAAGTACTTATCTGAAGTGACCGGTGTCGTCGAACCTCCGTTACCGAGCTCATAGACCCACTGTCCCCAACATGTTACCTTGTAATCATTGAACGCCCTGCCGCCTAAGATATATCTGGCTCTCAGTGTATGGAAATGCTTGAATACCGTATCGATCGCCGGAGTAGTCGTATCCTTGTACATCAATGTAAAGATAAAGCTCATAACAGCCAAAATGACCGGCATTCCGATCAATATGATACCGATGACCTCGCCGGTCTTTTTATACATCTTAGCAGAAGAGAT
>OMQY01000008.1 GCA_900313405.1 uncultured Eubacteriales bacterium | reverse complement strand
TCTCTCGTTGTTGTAGTACTCAATGTATTCTTCCATAGCCTTCTGAAGCTGTTCCAAGGTCTTGAATTCATATTCGTGACCCGAGGCCGGAAAAAGACGTCGGGTAACGGAAACGGTAACGTTTCCCAAGAATCGTAACCGGAATCGTTACCCGAGGCTGGAAAAAGACGTCGGGTAACGAAAGTGGTAACGTTTTTCGAGAATCGTAACCCGAATCGTTACCCAAGGCTGAAAAGCGCCTCTTGGTTACGGAAATGGTAACGAAAAATAAAAAACGTAACCGGGTGTCGTCGGTGTTACTTTACTCACATGGCTCTCGTCCGACGGGGCAGTCGGCGGTCTTCTACGATGAGGAGGATCGCGTCATCGGCGGTGGCATAATTACGCTGCCTGAGCACTGATATCACTTTTCCTTGACGTATCCATGTCCCGCGGTTATAATATGCACGTTATGCCACGCACGAAAGGGGTGAGATGAAAATGTCTGAGATCAGAGTTAAGGAGAATGAGACCCTTGACAGTGCGTTGCGTCGTTTCAAGCGTTCATGCGCCAGATCCGGTGTCCTTGCGGAAGTCCGTAAGAGAGAGCACTACGAGAAGCCTTCTGTTCGTCGTAAGAAGAAGTCAGAAGCAGCAAGAAAGCGCAAGAGGTAATTATTAACCCGTATAATCGAAGAAGGTGTTTCCGATAGGGAAACACCTTCTTTTTGTTGTGTTTTGTGGTGACAGACCTTCTTAATCGGCATTATCGATTATCGAATAGATCAGGCTTGTCAGGTTTACCGTTCCGATAGATACGATTATAATGCCGCAGACAGGAGTTGACCCGCCGGCGACTTTTCCCAATTCTTCTTCCGACAGCACCTTGTTCTCTTCCTCATAGAGGGAATCAAGGTCCTCGGGTGTTACTTCGTACCCGTGTTTTGCCGCGATGGGGATAAAGACTTTGTGGTAATCGTTCTCGCCTGCCTCGATCACACCCGATGCTTCTTTCCCGACTTCCTTGGCAAATTCCTCATCCGTCTTAAGTCTCTCGATGAACTCCTTAGCTGTCTTCATGTTTAACCTCCCATACGATCGATGATTGATACAGGTCAGCGAATCTTCCTTTTCATTATACCATCTGCGATCCGTCGGTGCTTCCCCGGAAAACAAGAGCTGCATCAGATGATGATGCAGCCCTTGTTCTTACACTTACGGCAGACCCGAAGCGCGTATCAGCTCTCGAAAGCCTGCTTTAGATCGGCAATAATATCGTCGATATGCTCGGTTCCGATCGACAGACGGATGGTGTTAGGCTTGATGCCCTGTTCTGCAAGCTCTTCTTCGCTGTCCTCGGAGTGAGTCGTTGAAGCCGGATGGATAGCGAGCGACTTAACATCTGCTACATTAGCGAGGAGTGAGAAGAGATTGAGCTTGTCAATGAATGTCTGAGCCTCAGCGGCACCGCCCTTGATCTCGAAGGTGAAGATGGATCCGCCGCCGTTGGGGTAGTACTTGGCGTACAGAGCCTGCTGCTTGGGATCCGTTGAAAGTGAGGGATGGTTGACCTTCTCGACCTCGGGACGCGATGCCAGGAACTGAGCTACCTTAAGAGCATTCTCCACATGGCGCTCTACACGAAGAGACAGTGTCTCAAGTCCCTGAAGGAATACGAAAGCATGAACGGGGGAGAGTGTTGAGCCCGTATCACGGAGCAGGATAGCTCTGATATATGTAACATATGCAGCGGCTCCTACGTCGCGTGCGAAGCTTACGCCGTGATAGCTGACATTGTTCTCTGTGAGCCAGGAGTGCTTGCCGCTTGCGATCCAGTCGAACTTACCGGAATCAACGATAACACCGCCGATAGTCGTTCCGTGACCGCCGATGAACTTTGTGGCGGAATGAACTACGATATCTGCACCGTACTCGATAGGTCTTACGAGGTAAGGAGTAGCGAAAGTATTATCAACGATGAGCGGAACCTTGTGAGCGTGAGCGATCTTGGCGATAGCCTCGATATCGACTACTTCGGAATTAGGATTGCCGAGTGTCTCGATGATAACTGCTGATGTGTTGTCACGGAAAGCTGCTTCTACAGCGGCCTCGTCGAACGGATCAACGAAAGTAGTCTCAATACCGTAATCAGGAAGCGTGTGCTTCAGGAGATTGAATGTGCCGCCGTAGATGTTGTTAGCCGCTACGACGTGGTTGCCTGCGTGAGCGGCTGCCTGGATCGCATAGGTTATGGCTGCTGCGCCGGAGCTGACTGCCAATGCTGCAACGCCTCCCTCGAGTGCTGCGATCCTCTCCTCGAAGACGCCCTGTGTAGGATTTGTAAGTCTTCCGTAGATGTTACCTGCATCGCGAAGACCGAATCTGTCAGCTGCGTGCTTGGAGTTGTGGAAAACGTAAGAAGATGTCAGATAGATCGGAACTGCTCTTGCATCTGTAGAGGGATCCGGATTCTCCTGTCCTGCGTGAAGCTGGATAGTCTCGAACTTGTAGTTGTTGTTGTAAGTGTAAGCCATTGTTTTGTACCTCTTTTCTTTGGTGTCGTCGGGGCTCTTGGTGCTCCGTTTGATTTATGAGTCGATTGTAAGGCCCTTGAGTGCAACGTGCCATATTCAAAGGTCGATACTGGGTTATAGGCTGAGGTTATAACAGAAGGTGGAGGTTATTTTCGAAAAGCCTATTGACAACATAAATAGGTGTACTTAAAATAATCCTATAAAAACCGTAGGCATTGTAGGAAATACAAGCATCAAGTCCGACGGCTATATCAGGAGGATATTAAAATGGCAGTATATCAGAAGATTACAGATCTTATCGGCGGCACCCCTATCCTTAAGCTCAACAACTACAGCTCCAAGCATAATCTGGGCGCTAACGTTTTTGCAAAGCTCGAGTACTTTAACCCGGCAGGAAGCGTTAAGGACAGGATCGCAAAGGCAATGATCGACGATGCAGAGGCAAAGGGCCTTCTTAAGCCCGGCGCTACGATCATCGAGCCTACTTCCGGTAACACGGGTATCGGTCTGGCAGCCGTAGCAGCAGCAAGAGGATACAGGATCATCCTCACAATGCCTGAGACGATGAGCGTAGAGAGAAGAAACCTCCTTAAGGCATACGGCGCGGAACTCGTACTCACAGACGGTTCCAAGGGAATGAAGGGTGCCATCGCCAAGGCAGACGAACTTGCAGCTCAGACTGAGGGAAGCTTCATCCCCAGCCAGTTCACGAACCCTGCTAACCCTGCTATCCACAAGGCAACAACAGGTCCCGAGATCTGGGAAGACCTCGAGGGTAAGGTGGATGTATTCGTTGCAGGTATCGGTACAGGCGGAACGATCACCGGTGTAGGTGAGTTCCTGAAGAGCAAGAATCCCGACCTTAAGGTTATCGCTGTAGAGCCTGCGGGCTCTCCTGTCCTCTCCAAGGGTCAGGCAGGTCCCCATAAGATACAGGGAATCGGTGCCGGCTTCGTACCGGATACACTTAACACGGATGTTTATGACGAGGTCATCGCAGTTGAGAATGAGGATGCTTTCGCTACAGGCCGCGAGCTTGCACGTAAGGAAGGTCTCCTTGTAGGTATCTCCGCAGGCGCAGCTGTATGGGCCGCAACACAGATTGCCAAGAGACCTGAGTTCGCAGGCAAGAACATCGTTGCTCTCCTGCCTGATACAGGTGACAGATATCTGTCCACACCTATGTTCTCCGAGAACTGATAAGCAAACATATTGCGAAGATACACGAAAGCCTGTCGCTTCAGATGCGGCAGGCTTTTTTGTGTGTCGGCGCTCCCGTGAGCAACAAAAAAGCCTGAGCTTCAATGCTCAGGCCGGAGATCTTCAGATCATATAGTCATCGGCGAAATGTTCCGCTGCCTGGTCGACAATGTCTTGCAAAGTGATGCTGTCGAGGTAGTCGTTGATGACCTTGTTGAGACCTGCCCAGACGGGAAGTGTGGGACAGTCGGCGCTTCGGCTACATGTGTTCCTACCGTCGGATATGATGCAGTTGACGATCTCGAGACTGCCCTCGGTCAGACGCAGGATCTCACCGACAGTGATGTGCGCCGGATCCTTGCCGAGCATGTAGCCGCCCTGGAATCCGCGGTTGGTCAGGAGAATGTCTGACCTGGTGAGGATGGGAACGATCTGCTCGAGGTATTTCTTGGAAATATCCTGGCGCTCGGCGATCGTCTTGAGTGCTATATATCCTTCGCTTCTGTGATCGGCAAGATCGACGAGCATGCGAAGCGCGTAGCGACCTTTGGTGGAGATCTTCATAATATCGACCTTTCGTAAAAAAAGATGCTCCTATAATACTACTGATTTTGTAGGTTTTCAAGAATATCAAGCATTTAAGATATTTGATTTTTGTTATTCAAACTAAGATCGGTCAGTTGACACCGTCGCGTGAGTCCTTTATATTATGTGAAAACCTATCAAACTCGTAGGACTTCGGCGCCGTCCGGGGACGAACGAGGCGCGGAGGGGCGACTATGACCATACAGCAGATGCATTATGCTATCGTAATATCGGAGACGGGTTCACTTAATAAGGCGTCGGAGGTGCTCTATGTGGCGCAGCCTTCCCTGACGGGTGCCATCAAGGAGCTCGAGAAGGAGCTCGGCATCAAGATATTCAACCGCACCGGCCGCGGCACTACTCTCACAAACGACGGTGAAGAATTCATAAGATATGCGCGTCAGGTCTACGGACAGTATGAGAATATGATGGCCAAGTACGGCTTCGGCGGCAACATCAAGAAGAAGTTCGGCGTGTCGGCCCAGCACTATTCTTTTGCGGTCAAGGCTTTCGTCGAGATGGTAAGCCACTATGGTACCGATAATTATGAATTCGCGATCAGAGAGACAGAGACACGTAATGTTATCTCGGATGTAGCCGGCACCAGATCCGAGATCGGTATCCTTTATCTCAGTGACTTCAACCGCAAGGCTATCCTTAAGCTGCTTGCGGGCAACAATCTTGAGTTCAGGCCGCTCACAAACTGCAGCGCATTTGTATATATCAGCAAGACTCATCCGCTCGCGGGAAACAAGTCTATAACGCTCAAGGAGCTCGAGCCGTATCCGAACCTGTCGTTCGAACAGGGCGATTCAAGCTCGTTCTACTATGCCGAAGAGATCCTGAGTACGAATGAGTACCCCAGGACGATCAAGGCCTGTGACAGAGCCACCATGCTTAACCTTATGGTCGGACTTAACGGCTATACTCTCTGCTCGGGTATCATCTGTGAGGAACTTAACGGTGATGATTACACTGCGATACCTTTCGAGCCTGATGAAGAGAACAAGAACAGCAATATGGAGATCGGTTATATCATGCGTAAAGACACTTCCCTGTCCGATCTCGCACAGACCTACCTCGATGAGATAAGCAAGTATCTGAATAACGTATCAAACTGAGTTAAAAACGACATTATCTGTTATCATATACTCGAAAAAGTTATAAGGGAGACAGATAATGGCAGACACGATCAAATGCCCGAACTGCAGTGCGAACCTGATCTTCGATGCGGATCTGCAGAAGTTGACCTGCGATTATTGCGGTGCTTCATTTCTTCCCACGGATCCTGCCATAACGGACCAGTCGCTTGCCAGGTTCTCCGAAGACAAGGTTACGGGAACCGATTCAGTCATCGCGAATAAGAAAGTCTTAAGATCCGGGATCGATCTCGGAGAAGAAGCGACATCAGCAGAAGAAGCCTATGACCGCGGCATGGCCGATGAGCCGGAGACAGAATATGATGATATCGAGAACGCGCAGGAACTGATCTGCAACAGCTGCGGTGCCGTAGTCGTGGCTGACCGTAATACCAGCGCTTCGTATTGTGCGTTCTGCGGATCGCCGGCACTTGTATCGCAGAGACTGTCCAGCAGTTTCAGACCCAAGTACATCATTCCTTTTACATACGGACGCAATGTGGCCGAGCAGAAGTTCCTCAACTGGTGCAAGGGGGGACGTAAGACTCCGTTCGGATTCACATCGGCAAAGAATATCTCCAAGATGATCGGCCTTTATGTCCCATTTTGGCTTTTCGATATAGACGGTGAGATGAATATGGGCGCGACGGGTACGGTAAGGCACGTTGTGACGACAGGCAGCAAGACGGTGACGACTACCGAGTATTTTGACGTGACAAGGCAGGGAAAGTACAGCTGGAAGAAGATACCTCTCGATGCCGAGACCAGGATCGACGATGATCTGATGGAGGCTGTAGAGCCTTATGACTACAGTGAGCTGATTCCGTATAATCCTGCGTATCTTCCGGGATTCTTCGCTGACAGGTTCGACAGGAATGCCGATGACCTTAAGGCGAGGATCAGGAAGAGGGCAGAGGAATACATGGATGAAGAGTTCAAGAAGTCGACCGACAAGTATACCGAAGTGAGGATCAAGGAAAGACACAACACTTTTACCGATCCCACAGCGGACTATGCGCTCATGCCCGTGTGGTTCCTGCACTACAAGTATCTCGGAAAAGACTATGAGTTCGCCATGAACGGACAGACAGGTGAAGTAGCGGGCATCGTGCCTGTCAGCCGCCTCAAGAAGATACTGTTCTTCTTCCTTGTTCTTGGCGCGACTGCCGTGATCATGAGACTGATCGTCGGACTTATACTGGGAGGTATGGTCGGATGAGCAAGAAGAGCATAGCGGTCAAGCGGACCAAAGACTACAAGAAGAGCATAATGGCCGAACTCAATGCGGTATCGATCGGTCTGATCTCGCTTATGGTGGCGATCATCATACTGTGTACCGGAATCTATATCCTGATGAATACGCACGCGGACAAGTATGTATTCGTCAACGATGAGGCAAAGATATTTACGCCCGAAGAGATCAGGACCATCAAACGCAATGCTCAGAGACTCAGCGATGACAAGGATATCAATGTGGTGATATTTACGACAAAACATAACGGCTTCGGCTACTCGGATGATAATGATGATTATGCGAGGGTCGCTTCCGATATGTATAAGAGTGAGTGTATCGATTCCTCCTTCAGGGATAATTCGGGTATAGTCATTATGATCGACCTGACTGAAGACGCACCGGGAAGAAGATTCTTCTGGATCTACACATACGGCACCGCGTATTTCACTCTGGA
>OMQY01000164.1 GCA_900313405.1 uncultured Eubacteriales bacterium | reverse complement strand
TCTTTGCTGTCGACAGAGGTAACTATATCCTCTTCGCTATCATCTTCTTCATGCTGTGGGCGATACTCGAATATGAGAAGGAAGATTCGTGTGCCGGTGCGGTATTTGCAGGTCTCTGTGCAGGTGTGAAGATCTACCCGATCTATGTTTGCATGATGTACTTTTTCGAGCGTAGGTGGAAAAAGCTCGCCGTAAGTGTCGGGACCTTCGTGGCGTCCGTCCTGATCCCCGTTCTCTTCTTCAAGGGTAACTACTTTGAGAATCTCAGAGAATTCTACAAAGGTGCCATGGGATTCGGCGACGGCAATTCGTTCTATTTCCTGTACTTCAATGTAGGTTTTACCGGTATGGCAGGATATATGTTCAGGATGCTGGGGCTTCACCCTCTTACTGATATCATCCACTGTGCATGGCTGTGCTTCGGCATCGCTTCCACGCTCCTGGTGGGATTCCTGATCCACGATGAGAAGGCCTCTTGGAAGAAGATCCTCGTTGTATCCGCCCTCATGGTATATCTTACGCCGAATGCGTATCTCTACTGTTCGGCATTTATGTTGGGGCCGATCCTTGTTATGCTCGTGGCACACGAGCGCTTTACAAAGAGGGACATACCGTATCTTGTAATGAGCGCGCTCCTGCTCGTTCCGAAGGCATATTATTACCTGCCGGACATGACTCAGGAGGGCATACCGCTCGAGTATAATACGCTCAATTGTGCAGTACTCCTTGACGGCTTGCTGTATTTCGCGATTATAGTGTATTATCTTACGGAGAAAATCGCGGTCGATGTCGCGACCCGCAAAAAAACAAGGACCGGGAATGAAGTTAAAACTGTCGGAGAACAAGGATCTTAAATCGAGACTGATCCATTATTCATATGTGTTCTGCACATTCTTTGTGCTCGCATATTATCTTTACTATAACCGATATGTAGTCCTTGCATGCCATGATTCCATGATGGAGTTTGCTTACGCCCGTATCCACGGATGGAAGTGGGCATATCAGTATACCTACGAATTCCTGCTCGCGAGAGGCCGCTACAGTCATATATTCCCGGGAGTCATAAGCTTCCGTTTCTTCGTTCACGAGAAAGGCAATTATCTGGCCGTCTGGCTCCTTCAATATGTCCCCGTATACGTGAATATCCTCTTCCTGTCGATAATAATCGGCAGAAGGGCCGGGAAGGAATACGGCGTGATGTATTCGCTGTTCTTCGCGACATTCCTGCAGATCAATGTTTGGCACTGCCTCATCATCTGCTATCCTCTGGAATTCATGTACGGACTCTTCCTGGCTATCTGGGGCGTGGTCCTCTATCAGTCATATCTGGAAGATAAGAAGAAGCGGCTTCACAAGGCATGGAAGATGGCGGTCAGCATGTTCTGTTTCTATGAGTCCATGCAGAGCTACGAGGCATTCCTCGTTGCCGCCGTCTGCTACGCTACGATCGCTCTCAACTACTGCCTTAAGACACAGAAGGGCAAGGGGAAGCGCAAGGGGATCCTCACATTCGCATGGATCCTGATACCTCACTTCCTGGTAGCCGTTACTTTCCTTGCCATCTTCGAATATCTGCATATCCATCCGGCTTATCCGGATCACCCGGTACTCGATGTGGAATCGCACGGAAATGTTCATGACGCGATCGTCACATGGAAGAGCTTCACGTTCAGTATGTTCCCTCTTAAGACCATGCTCGATCTGCGTAATCTTGCTCTTAACAGGATGTCGCTCCTGTCGGTACGTAACCTCATGTTCCTGTTCATATGCGGTCTCGGAGGCCTTACCGGTACCCTCACCATCTTAGAGCGTGCCGAAGCTGCGGGAAAAGAGAAGCTTCGCGAAAAGAACCGTACACTCATCGTTATCGGATCGGCAGCACTTGCCATGATGCTCCTGTTCTGTATTCCTCACGCCATGACGGAGACATATCAGAACTGGGTGGTCAAGGGAAGACAGGTCGCTTACGTTCCCACGACTATCTGCTACTATTGTATGGTAGTGGTATTCGCCTGCGTGATAGGCATAGTCCTGAACCTTATTGCTACCCGCAGAGTGCTCTACAAGAGGATCGCTGCGGGAGTAATGACAGTCGCCTTTGCGGTCGGAGGAATGATGACCGTCTGCATCAACGATGCTTTCCGTGATCTGCCGTCACAGACAAATTCCATGGCGTCCATAAGAGCCCAGACATTCTTTGCTCTGTGCGAGAGTGATATTTTCGATGAATGGGATATCGACCTGCTCTACACGCCGGTCGGGAGTTATATGGGTATCCACGGTAATATCCAGAACAACGAGACCTTCATGGAAAACGTGATCGGTGATCAGTATGACGTCGAGATACTCAACAAGCCGGAGGATTTCCTGGCCGAGGTCGATGATTATAATAATCCCGCGGTCTTCATCTACGACTACGATGCACATGTCGGCTTCCTGATGATGATCGAGGATTACGTTCTGCTCGACGGCGATGAAGAGAATGATATCCCGCCGGAACTCGAATTCACGGTCGGCGATGAAGTCCTTGCCGTCAATGCTCACAGCATGGTATATGATGTCTATGTCTCCGATGCTCTCGCGGATCATGTAGACATAGGAGCATGGTCAGAAACCGTTTTTGAGGTTCCTGACGGAACATCGTCCGGAGACATCGATGCAGTCTTCGGCAAATGGGGATAACAACACCTGTTTTGCCTCGTAATGCACGGACAAATGGTGTAAAGTTATATAGTCAGTTCAATATGAATAAGAACATGGAGTAAACAAGATGAAAAAAGGATACAGAACAACAGCAGCGATCCTTACTGCCGCCCTCATGATGAGCGCGGCCGCAGGTTGTACAAAGAAGACTGCAGTAGACGGAACGTCTGACCCCTCGGCAAGTGATTCTGCTCAGTCCCCGGTCGAATCGGCAGGATCCGAGTTGCCGGGGGATATCATCGATACCGTTCCGACAGATTTTGATATACATGATTATACTTTCGATACGGTGTACGGGTCGCAGCTCCCCGAATATGTTGAGCGCCAGTACTATTTCAATGGCGAGGAGGTTCCGATCGCTGAATCGAACTTCTACTTCGTCAATGCATTCCTGGAGCTTACCGAATATGCCGCTTACGGCTACTACCCCGTGACCGAGGATAACTTCCTCGATCTGTCTGCCGCTATTGACTACGGCGACGATGAACAGGGAGAATTCGAGACATACGGTGATCTTTTCAACCAGTATTCCGAGAGAATGCTCGCGAGCACCTGCACGATCTGTAAGCTTGCCCGTGAGCAGGGGCTTGAACTGTCACAGGAGACACTTGATGCCATCGACAGCATGATCGCCGGGCTCGAGGAGAATCAGGCCGAACCCAACGGTGTAACACTTGACGAATACCTGAAGCTTTATTACGGCGAGTCATGTGATGCTGAGGCTTTCCGTCAGGTAATGATCAACTACTATCTGGCTGACCTCTTTACGACACAGTATATCGACAACTACGAGTTCTCTGACGAGCAGATCGCAGAGTACTCTTATCCGCTTGTCAGATATGCACTCTTCTCCGCTCCTGCAGATACTGCCACGGAGGAAGATCTCGAGGTCGCAAGAGAATATGCCGAGGCTCTCGTTGAAGAGGCGGCAGGAGATCTTGACGACTTCTATAATCTGGGTCAGGCCGCCTTTGAGGCAGGCACATGTGCCCAGTGCTCCGATATCAGCGTTCCCGTCGGCCGTACTGTTCCCGCCTTCGAAGAGTGGGCTTGGGACGAGGCCAGGACCGAGGGCGAGATCGGCGTCATCTATGCCCCGGAATACGGCTATTTTGCAGTCGGATATCTCGGAGTTGAACTTGATGAGGATGCGGTATCCCAGATCGCTGTAGGTGACCTTGGCGACTACGTATCTTCACCCATAGGAACTGAAGGGTATTTCCTCTCGACTGATCCTGATGCTACGCCTGCGCCCGCTGCGACCGCTGCGTCAAGTGAGCCGTCCGAGACAGAAGAGTCTTCTGATCCTTCCGAGTCGGAGGCAGGCGAGACTGTCGCTGACGAGAGCGGGAGCGAGGCTACCGAAGAGGCCGCATAAGGTCTTAGACGGATAGAATAAACTGTGCAGACGGCGTTCGCGCCGTCTGTTTTTTGTTTGCTGTTTTTGGGGGAGGCTCGAGCAATAAAGACGGATGGTCACCTGCGTCGGCAGGTTTTCGAGCAAACCGTCTTTTCTGTTGATACTTGCCACGGGCAGGAACGCCGGATCACTCGTTGACGGCGATAGTTATAAACACATTTCCCATGTTATCCGGACTTATCGTCATGGGGCAATCAAGATACTCGGACGGGATCTTAAGCTCATCTTCGGGGACGCGGGCGATCATCCAGAAGTCTATCGGGATCCCGGCTGCGGCAGACGCGGAGTCGATCACGATCGAACTCACGTCATCAGCGTCGCATCTGTACCAAACGCCCGGCTTATATCTGTCGACATAGTCTTCCAGCGTAAGGTTGCAGGACTCGATAAGGTCTGAGTGCGGGAAGCCGACGTAGCGGATGTGCCAGGGCTCGAATTCGAAGCCCGTGATCTCTTCTTCGCCGCGGGGATATCGGATGATGAATCCGTAATCTTCACAGTTATCGTTGACGAACCTTCCGGGCTTGGAATCAATGAAGCCCGCACCTGCGTAGTACATAACATAGACGTCGAGGGCGAGGCCGGTCTCATGTTCACTCGTTCCGGGAACGGCTGCGATCTCAGGACCCGACTCCTCGTAGATCTCCTGCTGGTGCTCGCGTGTTCTGTAGCAGCTCTCGACATAGAGTTTCTCATCGAACCTGTCGCTGACTGCAGCCGACAGTTCTGCATATGAATCGATCAGTGCCCCGTTCATCAGCACATCAGTATCATGATAATAGACCACATCCGCCTCGAAAAGCTCCGGCAGCGGGTTATCGCCGTTAACCAGCACAAGGCTCTGGTCGACCGTGACATTCGCCGGGAGATTAGCCGCGTCCAGGAGCACAAGCTCATCATCTTCGTACTCGACCTTCGTAACGGGCAGGCGGCGCTTGATCTTAAAGGCGTCGTTCATCTGACACCTGTAATAGGCAAAATAAGCCAGCGCCATGATCATGACGACGGCGATGGATATTATGGCTGTAGAGTAGTTGCGTTTGGTATACATAGGATTGATGATAATGTTCGTAATTACATGTGTCAAATCAGTGCCATCAATTAGTCGACGGTGGTATAATCGTTATGGTATCTATGAGCATGAAGGGGGGTACATTGTGAAGATATGTCCTAAATGCAACAAGGATTATCCTGACACATCAAGCTTCTGTACCATATGCGGAGGCAAGTTGGAAACGGTGTCGGAGCAGACGAAGGCAGAAGAGCCTGAGCCCGTTAAGACCGCAGCCCCTGTTACTTCAGCTGCACCGGTAAAGGCAACGTCTTCGGGTAATGCATCGGAAGAGCGCAGAGAGCAGTCGACCGGCCAGGGCTTCTTATTATTAGCTGCGATCGCTCTGATCATCTCAGTATTTGTTCCGTTCTATAAGACGAATTCTTCGATCGCAGGGTATATTGCCGGGATGTTCGACGACAAGATCTCATTGATAGACATCTTTAAGATGAAGTCCGATTCAGCCGCAGTGGTGATCTCTTATGCAAAGAGAGGAACGGTCTACTTGTTGATCCCCGCGGCGATCTCCGTGCTGTCCGGACTCGGGATATTCGGTCCGAATCATGATAAGTGGAACATCAGAGCCGGAGACGGGATCCGTTCGATAATACTGGGAGTCGTACAATTGAGACTCCTGGAGTGGCACTACGAGAAGATGAACGTATTCAAGGGAACAAGACTGGGTGAGTTTGCAGATGTATCATTCTCGACATTTATGGATGAGGCAGCCGGATATCAGTTGTATTTCTGGGCTTCTGTCGGTCTTGTTATCGGAGGCTTGATATGTTTGGGCGAAGCTTATTTTATTCGTAAGAAGGAGAACTGAAAATGAATATCTGCATTAAGTGTAATAAAGAGTTTAAGGATGATGAGAACTATTGTGACATGTGCGGTTCACGCCTGGTGAGGAAGGAAGAGCCTGCACCTCAGGAAGAAGCAACAGAGGAAGTCACTGCAGTTGAAGATCAGGGATCTGAACCTGAGGTGATCGAGGTCAGATCTCTCACGGAGTCGGAACCCGTTGTCGAAGCCGAACC
>OMQY01000030.1 GCA_900313405.1 uncultured Eubacteriales bacterium | reverse complement strand
TTTCATCTCCCAACAGACCCACATGGATCAGTTCGGCAAGGGACTGCGCGAAGGGCTGGCCGGAAGGCTCGATGTCATGCAGAAGACTTTCGAGAATCGAATGGACATTCAGACACGGGCGCTTAATGACAACTTCAGGCTCCTTCGCCAGGAGAACACGGCCCAGATCGACAAGATCCGCGAATCCGTTAACGAGAAGCTCGACAAGACCCTCAGCTCCCAGTTTGACAAGAGCTTCAAGGGAATAATCGAGCAGATGGAGAACCTGTCGAACAGCATGGGTGAACTCAAGGGCATAACGACTCAGGTCGGAAGCCTCGAGAAGACGCTCAACGGCGTGAAGACCCGCGGCATAATAGGCGAGAATCAGCTGAAGCTCATAATCGCCGATATGCTCAACCCGTCCCAATATGACGAGGAAGTATCGACCATCCCGGGCTCATCCGAACGGGTCGAGATCGCGATCAGACTGCCTGACCGTAACTCCGACGGCTTCCGGTATCTCCCGATCGATTCCAAATGTCACACTGACCGTTACGAAGAAGTCGTTGAAGCAATGGAATCCGGTGACAAAGAAGCCATACTCCGCGCCAGGAAGAGTTTCCGTACGGCGATCCGCGAGGATGCCAGGAGTATCGTCTCCAAATACGTGAAGGTCCCCTATACAACACCCTATGCAATACTGTTTGTCCCTTTCGAGGGAATGTACTCCGAGATCGTAAGTCTCAACATGCTCGAAGAACTCAACAGGATGCAGGTATCGGTCGTCGGTCCGTATACCATATCGGCCGTCCTGAGCACAGTCGTTAACTACTGGCAGGCCCTGGCGATCGAGAAGAAATCAAATGATATAGAGAAGACTCTGATGGAGACCAAGAATGCCTTCGGGAAGTTTGACGAACAACTCGGAAAGGTGCGTAAGAGCCTCGCGAGCGCATCTACCAATCTCGAGAATCTTCAGACAACGCGTACCCGCGCCATACTCAAGGCACTTCGGAACGTCTCCGATCTGGCGCTTGAAGATCAGTCTCAGCTTACGGGCAACACGGAACTGATCCCCGACGATATCGAAGGATCCGACGATGACTATCTTGAGGAATAAGGATATCAGCCTTTGCTCACCGACTCGGCAGTATCGCGGCCGCCGATCCTGATCAGGCCGTGTGAGATATCATATCTGAGATTAAGTCTGTAGACTGTATAAGAAGAGATGTCGATCTTGAATGTCTCACAGGTCGCACACCACTTATCCGCCAGACAGACGACTGCGCTCTCGCGCGTCATCGGCGGAACGGGGATCAGCGGGAACATATGCTTCTTGATTATGTCTCTCTCAGTATCATTAAGTTCAAAGTCACGCTCGGCATTATTGAGAGCCGTTCCGGGATGAGTAAAACCATGAAGGCCGTGACTGCGATCGGTGTGCCAGTCATAGAGGAAATAGTCATGAAGAAGAGCTCCTCTTACTATGCTCTTCTTATCAAGCTTCACACCAAGTCTCATCTCGAGCGACAATGCCATAACAAGGCTGTACTTCGCGACGGACACAGAATGCTCGAACACGGAAGTAGTCCCGTGCTGAGTATAAGATTTAAGTTGCTGGAACTTCTCGGACAGGATTATATCCTTGCCGAGTGAGAAGAGTTCCTTCGTTATCCTGTAGTCCGAATAGTAGTTTCCCATATGCTTATAATATTTGTTCACGTCGGGATTTGCAACAAATAAATCAGGCTATTTTATAAGACGCGATGATCATATTCACCAAATCCTTCCGCCACCGCCAGAACCTTATATTTTTATCCGAAATCTGATATCAAGCCCCCCTCATCTGTTATTATAATCGTCATAATAAAAACGGAGGGAATCAATGTCCGTAAACAGCTCGACAAATAGTCTAAACAAAAAGACAACAACAGATCTTACTATAGGGGATCCTCTCAAGGTCATCCTCCTTTTCGCCGTGCCGGTTTACCTGAGCAATATCTTCCAGCAGTGCTACAACCTCACCGACGTCGCCATCATCGGCCACAAGCTCGGTGACGACGCCCTTTCTGCGATAGGCTCAGTCTCTATCATCTACGGATTGTTCAACTCACTGTCATTCGGCATGGGCAACGGATTCTCGATCGTTATATCCAAATACTTCGGTGCCGGCAAACCCAAAGAACTCAAGAAAGCAGTCTTTAACACCTTCGTGATCGCCATAGTGTGGGCTGTTCTGCTCACGATCGCGGGCTCCCTGTCGCTTCGTCCGTTGATGAAGCTCCTCAACACGCCGGATTCCATCTTCGACAATGCATACAGCTATGCTCACATCCTACTGGCACTCATCGTACTGCCGTTCGCTTATAATGTGCTTTCCGGAATGCTCCGAGCCATCGGCAATTCCAGGGCTCCGCTGTACTTCCTGATGATATCGGTCACGACCAACATAATCCTCGACCTGCTGTTCGTCTACGTCCTCGATCAGGGATTACCCGGCGCTGCCATCGCTACAGCCCTGTCCCAGGCACTTTCCTCAACGATCTGCCTTATCTACATTCTCCTTAAGGTCCCGGAACTGCACTTCAGCCGCGAAGACATGGTATTATCGCGTCCGATGATCTCAGATCTGTTCTCGGCCGGCATATCATTCGCGATGATGTTCACGGTCGTCAACGTCGGAACCGTCGTCCTCCAGCGAGCCATCAACGGCTTCGGTGAGGACACGATCGCTGCTCACACAACTGCACGTAAGATCTCAGAGCTCTGCATGATGATGGTCGGAACAATGGCAACTGCAATGGCTACTTTCGCCGGACAGAACTACGGAGCCGGCAAGTTCGATCGCATCCGCGAAGGTCTCAAGAAGACCCTCTTCTGCTCCTTCGCCATCGCCTCAGTCCTGATCATCTTCATCTACACCCTTGGCGGTCTCATGGTAAGGCTCATCTCCGGATCATCCAACAGCGACATAATCGACACCGCGACCTTCTATCTCAAGGTCGACCTGCCGTTCTACTACGTTCTCGCAGTCGTTCTGATCACGAGGAGCACTCTCCAGGGCGTCGGCTCAAAGCTCGCTCCGATCGTCGCAAGTCTTATGGAACTCCTCCTGAAGGTCTTCACCGCCGGCTGGCTTGCCAAGAAGCTGGGCTACACGGGCATCGCCGTTTGTGAGCCTATCGTCTGGACAGTCTGCGCGATCTACATCCTGATCGTCTTCTTCAACAACAAGGACATAAAGAAGTCATCGCCCCACTCCCGGGTACAACCTGCAGAGCCGGAGGCTTAAGCTTTTTTCACATCACTCA
>OMQY01000026.1 GCA_900313405.1 uncultured Eubacteriales bacterium | reverse complement strand
CGCAGAGGCCTGAAGGTGATTCTGGAGGAGCCTTCGGTTACGGTCATCCATCGTCTCGGGGTAACGTCCGCAGACCATATCGTAGATCGTGATAATGCGTTTTCCTTTAAGTCCAGCCGGAGCAAGATAGTTGAAGAACACCGTAAGGTCAGCCGAGGAATGCGTAAGGGATGCATAGGGACGGATCCGCCCGAGCTTTCCCGCGCGGATATATGCTCCCAGGGGCATCGATGATACGGTCCTAAGCTTCGTTTCGTCGAACTGACCCCCGAGATGCTTACGGACCATGGACGGCGCGCCGTTGCGCTTCAGGAAATCAAATACCTGCAACTCGTAATCGTCGCCGTCCTTCAGGAGTTCCTTCAGAATATTGGCAGAATAATATCCGATGCCGGTGAGGTTCGTACTTGCGAGTGGTTGCACGTTATATGCTATCATCTGCTGTTTCCTCCCGAACATCGGATATCGTTACTTTATTACTATAATCGGGGCAGCCGCTTTACTGAAGCTTGCCCTGAACGAAAGCGCTCATCTCAGCCTTGATCTTCTCGAGTCTTGCCAGAGCCTCGTCCTTATCGCTGTCATATACACCAAAGTAGATCTTGAGCTTAGGCTCTGTGCCCGAAGGTCTGGCGCATGCCCAGTCAAGTCCCTTGTCACCGCCGAGCTCATAGAGCAAGACGTTCGAGACAGGAAGTGTGAGCTCAGATGTCTCAGCGCTGCCTGTGGAATAATCATATCTTACGGACTTCTTATAGTCGCGGACAGCCTTGACCGTAGGACCGCCGATAAGAGATGCGACATCGTCAGCGGACTTAACGGCCTCGAGGTCCGCTCTCATGGAAGCCATGGCTGCCTGGATCTTGTCGATACCTTCCTTGCCCTCGAGAGTAAAGCTTACCGCCTGCTCGAAGCCGTAGCCGTGCTTCTTATAGATCCTCTCCAGTCTGTCGAAAAGGCTCTCGCCCCTGTCAAATGACTGAGCTGCCATACCGCACACGAGCATAGCTGCAACAACGGCATCCTTATCTCTTACGTCCGTGCCCGACAGATAGCCGTAGCTCTCCTCGAAGCCGAACTGGAAGTGCTTATCGCCGAATTCATCGTCGATCTTGATCCTCTCACCGATATACTTGAATCCCGTGAGAGTCTCCTGGAGCTCGACACCGTACTCGCGGCAGACAGAAGCACAGAGCTTTGTGGAAACGATAGTCGTGCAGGCAAATGACTTATCCTCAAGTGTTCCTGCCTTAGCCTTGGAATCGAGGATATAGTCGAGGAGCATAAGTCCTACCTGATTACCCGTGAAGCACTTATAAACGACTTCGCCGTTCTCCTCTGTTCTTGCAGCGATGCCGAGACGGTCGGAATCGGGGTCCGTACCGAATACGAGAGAAGCATTGACCTTCTTGGCGAGCTCGATACCCATTGTAAGAGCGGCCGGATCCTCAGGGTTAGGTGTCTTTACAGTCGGGAAGCTTCCGTCGGGAAGTTCCTGCTGTGGAACGATATGAACGTTATTGAAGCCGGCTCTCTTAAGGATCCTTCTTACGGGCTTATTGCCTGATCCGTGAAGAGGTGTGTAAACGATGCTCATATCGGACTGTCTCTCGATAGCATCCTTGTCGATGATGAGATCCATGAGCATTGTCGTGTAGGCCTCATCAACTTCAGTACCGAATCTTGTGATGATGCCGGAAGCAATACCCTCTTCGAAGTCGGATGTCTTTACTTTTCTGACATCTTCGAACTCTTCCATGTTAGCGAGGATCGCAGCAGCTGCCTCTTCCGTAACCTGTCCGCCGTCCTCACCGTAAACCTTGTATCCGTTATACTTCGGAGGATTGTGTGATGCAGTTACCATAACGCCGGCGAAAGCATTGAAATACCTTACCGCGAAGCTGCACATAGGAACGGGACGGAGCTCGTCCGTGATCTTTACGTTGATGCCGTAAGCAGCAAAAGTGGATGCTGCGATCTTGGAGAACTCGGGGGAGAAATGCCTGGAGTCGTGTGAGATAACGACACCGCGCTTCATTGCCTCTTCGCCGGAATCGATGATGTACTTTGCAAGTCCGGCAGAAGCCTTTGCGACCGTATAGATATTCATTCTGTTGGTTCCTGCACCGAGGATACCGCGAAGTCCGCCTGTACCGAACTCGAGATTCTTATAGAATCTGTCTTCTACTTCCTTTGTGTCATCTGCTATGGCAAGAAGCTCTTCCTTTGTCTTCTCGTCAAAGTAAGGATCCGTGCTCCATACCTTATAGATGTCCTGATAGCTCATCTGATTACCTCCATTTGAGACACCAAAAGTGCCTCCTCTTATTTTTACCCGTAGAATATAACATAATTCGTCCCCGTTGTGTGGACAAATCACTTACTTTGGTCAACTTTGGCGTCACTCGTATTACCGCTCTTGCCGCCTGTCTTCTTTTTACGATGATCGTATATGCCGAGTGCGACAAATCCGAGGATGCCGACGATCGATATAACGGCTCCCGGCTTGATGCCCGGAGCTACAAATACGAGTTCGACCTCATGGTGTCCGCTTCCGCAGTCGATCGCGATAAGAGCATCCTGATAGTCTATGATATCGACCTTCTTACCGTCGACATATGCCGTCCAGCCGTCCTCATAGGGAATGGTCGTCAGGAGGATCTCTCCCTCGTCAAGGTCACATGTAAAATCGGCGCGGCCGTTCTCGATATCGTCGAGTGTGACCTTGGATGTATCGACCTGCGACAGCATAGACCTGAACGTCTCGGAATCAAGGTAAGAGAAGCTTACGTTCTGGTAGGAATACTTGTTCGACTTGGACATGATCGCGACCTCGACCTCTTCTCCGGGCTCGAAGGCTCCGAGTCTTATGACCTGCGAGAAGAAAGAGAAATCACCCCATGAGTCGGTCATCCTGCCGTTGACATATACCTGGCACTTGTTAAGTACGCGGTTCGCCGAGAGGTTCATGTAGATCTCGTCGTCCGTGGGCGCCGTGATCGTGAACTTGATCAGTAACGGCATCTGTGTATTCGTGCGGTAGAGTGAATGCGT
>OMQY01000015.1 GCA_900313405.1 uncultured Eubacteriales bacterium | reverse complement strand
GTAGTGGAGACTTTAATGGTAGGTGTGTTCGGCTTTGGGGTAGGACTATCAGGAGTTGGGGAAGGAGTAATTACAATAGTGGAATCATCACCAGTAGCATCTGCTCTAACTACACTTGACACTTTTTTTACAGGCATCATCGGCAACAACTGACACATCAATAAAGCTGTTAGGAAAACACAGACCGTTCTTGTAAAACGTTTCATACACATACCTCCTCGTCATATTAAGAGATAAGGAACATTTTGCACGCCTTGAGAAGGCGTGCAAAATCTGTTATGCGTAGTATAACAGCGCTTTTCGAGACTTATTATCCTTTAATCAACTGGTATTATTCTTCACGAAATCTGTGTTTTAGGTCTTGTGCATGCAATAGAGATATCTGCCGCTAGCGCCGACATGTCAGATTGGGAAATCTTGCTATTAGGTGTGTATTAATGCCTCTTGAAAACATGTCATAACAATGGAACACCCTTTCGGGTGTGTCAGGGATCAACAGACAAATCAACATAAACAGTTTTGAGGGAGTCTCAACTCACTCTTCTGAGCGAGCCATTTGCATGGCGACATCAGCCCCACAGAGCTGTCATCATGGGGATTATCTGCTTCTTACGTGACATGACGCCGGGCAGGAAGACCTCGTTGTCTTTGGGGTCGACCGAGAACGCATAGCGGATCGTGTCGTCGTTGCCCAAGTACAGCAGGTAGGATCCTTCGATAAGGACATCCGTGATCATGAGCATGATGAAGTCATAGCCGTTACGGTGCGAGATGTCACCCATCGTCTCCAGGAATTCTGACTTACGTGCCATGAACGAAGCCGAGTCGACGCATGTGATCTGTCCGACTCCGAGCTTCTGCTCTGCGATATGGAATTCCTTGAAGTCGCTCTTTATCAGGGCTTCTGCGGTCTTGGCGGACGCATCGGAATTGGCGAAAAGCGCCTGCCCGATCTCCTCGGTCGTGAGACCGGCGATGTGAGCCAGCCTCTCAGCCATTGCAGTGTCTCGTCTCGTACATGTCGGGGACTTGAACATTACAGTATCTGACAGGATCGCCGCGACCATAAGGCCCGCCATATCAGGCGATGGTACTACACCGCTCTCCTGGTACATCTCGGCCACGATGGTAGTTGTGCTTCCGACGGGCTCATTACGGACATGTATAGGCTGGGTCGTCTGTATGTCAGCCAGGCGGTGGTGGTCGATTATCTCGAGGATCTCCGCCTGCTCGAGACCGTTTACGGCCTGAGCGGACTCATTGTGATCCACAAGGACTATTCTCTTATGGTGAGGACGCAGCAAGTGATAGCGTGACAAGGTTCCGACTACCTTCTCCTCTGCATCGAGGATCGGATAGCTGCGGAAGCGGCTCTTAAGGATCTTTTCGCGAACATCATCGACATAATCGTCGAGATGGAAACATACGACATCGTCTGTACTGCAGCTTACTGATACGGGCATTGCCTGATAGATGAGCTTGAGAACGCCGGCACAATCAAGGGGCGAATAGATAACGCACGTCTCGCCTGCCTTACGGGCTTCACTCAGGTCAGTATTGGTACCGCAGACTATGAGTGCATTTACTTTCTTGGCAAGTGCAGAGCTGATCACTTCCGGCTGATCGCCGCAGAGAACAATTGAATCCTTGTTGATTATCGTACCCGGCAGCGCCACGACAACATCACCTGATATCTCACCTGATGTGTTGTTTCCTTCATTTATGACCTTGCCTTCTATGACACCGATAAGGTTAAACAGCGGCAGATCCCTGATCGCCGTGTTCTCGATCGTTCCCATATTGTAGTTGGCGATATCACTTGCCGAGAGCGTGCCGTATAATGTCCCGTCGGCGTTAACGATCGGGATGGTATTGGTGTTGCTCTCGCGCATCTTATTCCATGCGGTATGCATTGTAACGACAGGCGTCAGAGTAGCCGGCGTATCATAATCGATATCGCGGACCTGTGCCCTGACATCCTTTATCCTTGTAGGCTGTTCGAATCCGAACCTCTTCAGTACACGCTTCGTCTCATCATTACAGTGGTCGAGCCTCGCCGCCTCATACTCCCTGTCTCCGGATGCATTACGCAGAGCCGCATATGCCATTGCCGAGACGATGGCATCAGTATCGGGATTCTTGTGTCCAACTACAAATATATTGCTCATACTCTTCTCCTGTCAGCCAAAGGATTATAGAACAAAGTCCGGGCGGTAACAATCGGTAATTATGGTCTGCTTCCGAAGACGGCTTCTCCTTCGCTTGTAATAACAATCTTATCTGCACCGCCTGCCGAGTAATCGTCAGCGGCATTGAAGTTTGACCAGTCAGGCTTATGCACTGCGAAGCTTATGGTCACCGTCGAATCCGAAGGCACCGAAACGCTGTCGCCGAAGGATATCGTAAGACATGAGTCCGCATCTGCGGAACTACAGGGCGAGAACGACCCGCTCGTCGAGTTAAGCCCCGTATATCCGCCGTTCGACGTCATTACGGCAGAATGATAACAATCGAAAACAAAACTGTCGCCGGCAGTACCGCTCATATAATACTCGATCTTAAGCGAATCAAGAGCAATGGCGTCATCGGAAATATTCTTTATCTCGATCGTTCCGGAGATACTGTTGCAATCAGAGGACATACTGTCATATCT
>OMQY01000020.1 GCA_900313405.1 uncultured Eubacteriales bacterium | reverse complement strand
ACCTTTTCTTCTTTCCGCCGCCCTTCTTGCGCTCGTAATTCTCGAAGCCTTCCTCGAAGACGAAGTCGATGTGCACCAGGTCCGTGTCGACCGCGGCGACCACGACTTTGACTTCCATACCGATGGTCAGCTTGTTGCCGCTGCGCGAGCCGATGGCGCGATATGCCCTCTCATCGAAGATATAATGGTCGCGCATACTCTTGAACGGCACAAAGCCCTCGACGGTATCCGGGAGCATGACGAACACGCCGGCGCCGATGATCGAAGTGATCACGCCGGTGTAGTGTTCTCCGACCTTGTCCTTCATATATTCGGCGACCTTGATGTCGACCGAGGCTCGTTCGGCGTCGACGGCGTTGCGCTCCATGTCGGAACTGTGGGCAGCTACGTCCTCGACACGACCGGCGAAATAGCGGCGCTTGCCTTCTTCGTGTATGTAACTCTTGATTATGCGGTGGATGTAAAGATCCGGGTAGCGCCTGATCGGGCTGGTGAAGTGGCAGTAGTATTTGGAGGCCAGGCCGAAGTGGCCGAGGCAGTCGGATGAATAGCGGGCCTTGGCCATGGAGCGAAGGAGGACTGTGTCGAGCATCGGCTTGACGTCCTCGTCGCGGACCGTGTCCATGAAGCGGACGATGTCCATCGGGGTTATCTTGCCTGAGAGGCGGCCGACCGCGCCGAAGTTACGTGCTACGTTGCAGAAGCGGGCGATCTTGATGATGTCCGGATCTTCGTGAACGCGGTAGACAAAAGGATAGTTCATCGTGCAGAAGGTCTCGGCGACGAACTCGTTGGCCGCGATCATGAACTGCTCGATTATGCCGTGGCAGAAGTTTATCGGGTACGGCATGACGTCCGTTGGTGTACCTTCGCTGTCGAGGATGACTCGCGTTTCCGGGAAATCGAAGTTGATGGCGCCTTTGCCGTCGCGCATTCTCTTGAGGATGGTGGCGAGTTCGCGCATCGAGGTGAGCATCGGAACGACCTCGCCGTACTCGTCGGCATCTGACGGACGCGGATCGGTCAGGATGCGGTAGCATTCGTTGTAGCTCATGCGGTGGTCACTTCGGATCACGCTTTCGTAGATGCTTCCGTCGTATGTTCGGCCTTCGCGGTCGATATACATCTCAGCGGTGAGAGTCAGTCTGTCGACGGCGGGATTAAGAGAACAAAGGCCGTTTGACAGTTTGGGCGGCAACATCGGGATGACGCGGTCGACCAGGTAGACAGAGGTTCCGCGCAGAAGTGCCTCGTTATCGAGCGCTGTCTCGGCGCGGACATAGTGAGAGACATCGGCGATGTGGACATAAAGCTTGAAGTTGCCGTCAGGAAGCAGTTCCAGAGAGATCGCATCGTCCAGGTCCTTGGCCTCTTCCCCGTCGATCGTGATGGTGAGGAGACCGCGGTGGTCGGTGCGGCCTGCCGCTATCTCACGCTCAACTATCCCGGGATCCGGATTGACCGGCAGTGGCTCGACTTCGGACATAACTGCCTCCGGGAACTTCTGGGACAGGCCGAACTGGCGGAGCACCGACAGCATGCGGACATCGTTATTTCCCATGTCGCCGAGAACTTCGATTATCTGTCCGCGGAAATCGCGGTTCTGATTCGACGGGTTAAGGATCTCGCAGACGACCGTCATTCCGAACGGCGCGCCGTTGAGCTTATTCTTGTCTATACGGACGTTGCCGAAGTTCGTCTCCTTGAAGGCCGGGTCGGGAATCACGAGTCCTCCCTCACCGTTCGCGATCAGCGTGCCGACGACCTGGTTTACTACCTGCATCGGTCCGCGCGGCGCGAGCTGAGCATAGTTGATCGGCGTATCGGAGAGCAGGTCGGACGACGCTGAAGGACTGATCGTTCGAACGCGCGACGACACGTCATTCTTGACGGACTTGTCTCCTTTGCCGCCTCGGGCACCATGCGAGGACGCCTTCATCATCTTCTGTCTCGGACTCATGTTCTTATATGATCTTCCCATAATTATCCCCTGTTCGCGTTTATGTATTCATTATATAACAAAAGGGCCGCTTCGGAAGTGAAGCGACCCTGTAAGATCAATGATATTTATCTCTTACCAGGCGTGTGCGATGGCGAGGTAAAGAAGGATCGAGGAAGCTGCGAAGATGATAACTGCAACCTTTGTGTAGAACTTGAGTCTCTCCTCGAGGGAACGTCCCTTTGCCTTGCTGTAGTAAGAATCTGTGGACGCACCGGCAACAACACCCATACCTCTGTCATTACCTTCCTGAACGAGGAAGAGAATGATCATCGCGAGAGCCGATACGATATCTATAATAGCGAACAAAACAGCTATACCGCTCATTTGTTAATCCTCCGTTAATTATTAGCCGTTAGATGATAACACAGCAAGTTTTCTTATGCAAATTTATTTTTCGAAAATATCCGGCACACCGTTGCCGTCCTCGTCCTTAGCCGTAACGAGCTTGAAGATCTCGCTGGCAGCGAACGGGATGATCGCCAGAGGCAGGATAACGAGCCAAGCCGTAGGAGCAAGAGCAACATTATCGAAGATCTTGTTGACACCCGGGATGTAAATGACCGAGAGCGTCAATATGAGCGATACGCCTACTGCATAGTTCATAAGCTTGTTGCTGAACAGACCGAGCTTAAATACCGAGATCCTCTCCGATCTGGATGCATAAGCTCTGAAGAGCTCGGCGATGATCAATGTAGCGAAGGCAACAGTCCTTGCTCCGTCAATATCCGCAACAGATGAACGGAAGAAGAAATCCGAGTCGCATGTAAGAGATACGAGGAATGCCGTAGCGACAGTGGCAAAGATAGCCAGAGCCTGGACACCGATATGGAATCTCATGGGCTTGTTGATGATCGGTTCTCCCTTAGGTCTCGGCGGCAGCTTCATAATGCCGGGCTCGCCCTTCTCACGGCCGAGAGCCAGAGCCGGGAACGAATCGGTTACGAGGTTGAGCCAGAGCAGCTGGATCGCTGTAAGCGGAGCAGCTATGCCGGAGATAAGCGTATTCGGGATAAGAGACAGCAGGAAGATGACCAGTATCTCACCGATGTTACATGACAGCAGGAAGCTGACGAACTTACGGATGTTGGCGTAAATGACACGTCCCTCCTCGACTGCCCTAACGATGGTGGCGAAGTTATCGTCCATCAGGATCATGTCGGCTGAATTCTTGGCGACATCGGTACCGGTGATACCCATGGCGACACCGATATCGGCAGACTTCAGAGCCATTGCATCGTTAACGCCGTCACCTGTCATGGATGCGATATGGTTGTTGGCACGGAGCGCAGATACGATCCTGACCTTATGCTCAGGCGATACACGCGCATAAACATTAGTCGTCTCACATGCGACTCTCAGTTCCTCATCGGATATCTTATCGAGCTCGGCGCCTGACAGAGCACCGGAGTCCTCATCTCTCATCTCGAGATTGTTGGCAATGGCAACCGCAGAATCCTTGAAGTCGCCCGTGATCATGACTGTCCTGATGCCGGCCTGCTTACATACGGCAATGGCATCCTTGGCTTCCTGTCTCTCGGGATCGATCATTCCGACAAGACCTACGAAGACCAGATTCTCTTCATCGGAGAAGTCGGGCTCATGTCCGATCTCGTGCTTCTTATATCCTACTGCCAGTACACGGATGGCCTTGATGGCGAAGCCGTGGTTGGCATCGGCGATCTCCTTCATCTTCTCATCTGTCATGGGATGCTCGCCGTCTGCGTCAACATACGAAGTGCATCTGGACAGAACGATATCCGGAGCACCCTTTGTATAACTGATCCACTTGCCGTCTTCAATACCGGAGTGGAATGTCGTCATCATCTTACGATCGGAATCAAAAGGAAGCTCCGTCTCTCTGGGATAGAGCTCCATCAGCTTCTCCCTGCTCATATCACACTTGGATCCGAGTGTTGTGAGTGAACCCTCCGTAGGGTCTCCGATACAGATATACTCGCCGTTGTCATTCTTGATGATATTGGCATCATTACAGAGGACTGCTGCTCTGATGAGCACTTCGAGAACACCCGAAGCTGCAACTACGGTACCATTCTCTTCGGTCAAATGGCCTTCGGGCGCATATCCGTTGCCCTCAACCTTGATGACACGCTCTCCGTCATAGAGGACTTTGACCGTCATCTGGTTCTGCGTAAGTGTACCTGTCTTATCCGAGCAGATAACATCAACACATCCGAGAGTCTCCACTGCCAGAAGTCTCTTAACAATGGCGTTATTCTCAGCCATCTTGGTCATACCGATAGCCAGAACGATCGTAACGACTGCGGCCAGGCCTTCAGGAATAGCTGCTACCGCGAGCGATACTGCAGTCATCAGCCCTTCCTGCCATCCGCTCTTCTGAACGAAAACATCAACAACAAATACTACGATACATACAAGGATGCATACGATCGCCAGGATCTTACCGAGTGAATTGAGATTCTTCTGAAGCGGTGTTGATTCTTCTTCAATATTCGAGAGTTTATCCGCGATCTTACCGAGCTCGGTCCTCTTGGCAGTACCGACTACGACACCACGTCCGCGGCCGTATGTGACAGCCGTACCCATGAAGAGCATGTTCTTACGGTCACCGATGCCGGCATCTTCTTCGAGGACGGAAGTCGCATCCTTATCTACCGGAACAGACTCACCCGTAAGTGAAGCTTCCTCAGCCTTAAGGGAACTCGATTCGAGAAGTCTGATATCCGCAGCGATGGAATCACCGGCGTCGATGGAGATAATGTCGCCTTCTACAATGTTCTCGGAATCGATCATTACGATCTGGCCGTCTCTTATGACCTTGGTCTGAGGGGCGCTCATCTTCTTCAGGGCTGCCAGAGCCTGATCCGCCTTACCTTCCTGATATACACCGAGGATAGCGTTGAGAATGACGATCGCAAGGATTACGAAAACATCGATCCAACCTTCAAAGCCCTCATCGTTCATTACGGCCATGACCGCAGACAGTACGGCTGCCGCGATAAGTATAATAACCATCGCATCAGCGAACTGTGCCAGGAACTTCTTCCAGAGCGGCACCTTCTTCTCTTCGCCTAATGAATTGGGACCGTCCTTTGCCAGACGCTCCGCTGCTTCTGCAGCAGTAAGACCCTTGATCGGGTCAGTCTTAAGTTCCGCTATCACCTCATCTGCACTTCTCGAAAAGGCACGTTCCATATAACATCTACCCCTTATTATTTATTAAAAGCACAGTAATTATATATCAACGTTATTTTTATTCAAATACTTTCCTACGGAGAAATGAGTATCGGTGTAGGGGTAGTAACAACAGAAAATGAACAGGCTAGAAACGGATAAGTGCTTGCCATAACACTGCACTCAATCAATTCATCTCCCTATTATAGAAGATTATCACATCTGATCCAATATCCTGAAGATATTGGATCACCTCATTCATATCTCCATCGTATTGGTATATATATATGCATTGAAGCGAAGGATGACCACTGATCAATTCGACCATTTCTTCGTACGTAAGAACTCTTGAACTCATATCCAAAACATATATATCGTCCTCAGTAGACAGGGCACTCATTCCAAATCCCGAGAATATATCAACTACATTGATCTGATCGTATCTGACATCAAAGTCTCGAATCTCGTTCCCGAAACGAGTTATTGCCATCCCTTTATGAGAAAAACTATTTCTACAAACGGTTATTTGGTAATCATCATAATCTCTTCCGGGAAGGTTTTTTCTCTCTTGATACTCAAGGACAATATCAGAATAATCATAGATGCAGTAATCAGGGTGTTCAGTCAGATATTCGTTTATTGCACTTCTTGCCTTATCGAACAGAGACGTATCTATCTTTCTCTCATACTGGATCAGATTAATTTTCACCTTGTTATTCTCTTCGTCAATTACCGGCGGGTTAAAATATATATCAGGTCCCACAACATCATAAACGTACTGCTCCATATCTTCGAACGGCTCATGTGTCTCTTGCTTAAGTTCCGGAACTGTACTTGTTTGAAAAAAACATGATGTTGAAGAAATCATAATCATCAGAAGGATCACCAATATGGCTGATAGTTTTATTCTTTTGGGATTCATATCATTCAACCTGACTCACTCCCACTATTTCCTATACTTGTTGAATCATAGCATCGTGTTCAACATAACCGGTACGCTATTATAGTACATCATACTATGAAGTACTATAATCAGAAATAATGTATAAATCTTGGTCCTTCATAAACCCAACCGGTATCAGGACATGTCACTAGTCCGGTATCGAAGGAATAACACATATAACTACTATCTCCGGTTATCTT
>OMQY01000116.1 GCA_900313405.1 uncultured Eubacteriales bacterium | reverse complement strand
GATCGGCTTATGATCGGGGTTATTTGATTTCAGATTACTGATATTACCTTCATTCGAGATTATATTCATATCGAAAGGAGGTGATGCCGTCAGATAGAATACCTGTGGAGACCAACTACTTTACCGAGGATCTGGCATCCTTCGGTGTTAAAGGGAATAGGTTCATAGAAGTCATTCTCAGGGAAGAGATAAGGCACACCGTTAAGCTTACCGTATCTCTTTACCGTAGCTTCGTCATCGATAAGCGCTGCGATGATATCGCCTTCGTCACAGGTGTTCTGTTTCTTAATGATCAGATAATCGCCGTCAAGGATATGGGCATTGATCATACTTGTTCCTCTTACTTTGAGAAGGAAGCATTCATTGTTACCGATAATGGATCTGCTGACATAGAAGGATTCGGTAACATCCTCGTGAGCATAGATAGGAACACCGGCTGTGATCTTACCGATTACATCAAGCTTAACAGCATCGGAGTTACGGTCACCGATCGAGGATACAAATACACTCGAAGGCTCTTCTGTATCTTCAGTGTTCTTCAAGATAATAGCCCTTCTCATACCGGGACGGTATTCGATCTTGCCCATCTCATCCAACCTCTTAAGATAGGTGTGAACGGAGGAAGTGGACTTAAGACCGGCGCCCACACAGATATCACGTACGGATGGTGATAATGCATTCTCGTGAATATAGGATCTGACGTAGTTATATACGCGATCGATGGACTTCTGTGACTTGGAACCGGATGTGTTAGCATTAGCCATAGTATTATCCTCCGAACATATTTTCTTTTGATTATTGTAGCCATAAATTGTTTTAAAGTCAAACACTTGTTCTGATTATGGAAGGTAATTATGAATACACTTAAAAAAAGAGATACGCTTACAGATATGAAGCTTAAACTGACAACATTATATGAAGATCTGATGATCGCCGATGACGAGAACGGCATGGTGATCAATGCAGCTCTTGAATATGCAAAGGGTAAAGAAGATGATGCCATAGACCTCTATACCAGAGATCATGCACCGATAAAGGTATCCGGACTTAATGAGAAGATCAAGTCCGACCATGATATGAATGAAGTCCTTGTCGAATTCTCCAGCGGCTATCAGGAATTCGTAAAAGGACTTAACAGGAGAGCCGGGATACTTATGAGCAGATATTCGGAAGCAGTTGAACTTCTGTTTATGATACTAAGCCTTCCGTTCCCTTATTCATCGATCATTTATCTCCGTTATTACAGAAGATTACCCGTAAAAGATATCCAGGAACAGCTGAACCTGAGCAGATCGACATATTATCGGCTGAACAATGAAGCGATATCAAATCTGAATTGTCTGTACAGAAACTATAAGTCCGGTAAAGGAGAAGAATAATGAAATTTATTATAAAGATGATGCCGAATGGAATGCCGGGAATAATACCTGATTCAAGCATCTATTATTGGGATGTTATATATAGGACTTTTGATGCTTCGTCATTCAGAGAAGTGCTGTCTGAAGTACCTGAGATCATGAAGTATAAGGAGCAGGGAATGATACGCGTTCTCTATATCGAACCCCTTAAGGAGCCCGCGCTTACGGTTTGTTCACCTGATGCCGGCAGTTTAAGAAGCCTTCTCGGAGACAGGCCGAGACGTGTGATAAGTCCCGATCTCGGGAATGCGGTGATCCATTACGGTGAGAATGCCAAGAGTACAAATCTTATGCTCAACAGAGGCGTGAAGTGCAACGGTATCACGTATGATATCCTCTCAGGTCCCATTGTTATAACGGGAAGCGTTGATGGAAGCTCTGTCGCGGAACTTGATGAGCCATCACTTATCAAAGCTTATGAGTACTTTGAGAGACCGGAACTCTTCTACTATGACAAGGACCACGTAAGATCGGTTAAATGCTCTCAGAAGGCTGCTTCTGTCATGCGCGAAAATAATATTTCAATAATCTCCTGATTTGGTATAATCATAACTGATCTGAAAGAGGTACCGATGAAGAGATCTGCTATAGACAATAATGATTATATAAAAGGTTCCAATAATCCCTTCAATGTTTTGGCGGGTATCTTCGCTTCTGTCGGAAGAACTACGGTCAGGACTGTAAAGAATCTTCCTGCAAGGATAAGGAACGGGATCAAGCGTCGTATCAATGAATATAAGAGAAGACCGCCTCGTAAGGATATCAACAAGGTATATGTACTTGTCGGCTATACTACAAAGCAGCACATTGACGAACGGTATAATGCCGAGAAGATGATGATCATAATCAGAAGAGGTCTTTTGCTCCTGATATTCGTTCTTTTGCTGTTTATTACCATAAACTCTATACTTCCTTATATTAAGACAGATCAATATACTCAGATGTTCGGCATATCATCTGTAGACGAGATGACCGAGAATGATCCTTTTCTCGGAAGTGATGACGAGACTGATATAACAGAGACAACCGTAAGTCCGGAAGTTGTTTTGCCCGTCATCGGTCCTTCCGAGTCGTCTTCCGATACTTCAAATTAACGTTTTTGTTTTTTCTTAATATGGATATTGCATAATTTCTGCTGTTGATATATCATTTCATCGTTGAAATGAAGTCAAGAATGGCTTTTGAGCACTAATTATGAATTTTTCGGCCATCGAACTTGCAAAATTGACCGAGAAGAAAGGCGGTATCTATGAATTACACAATCCAGAATGAGTATCTTAATGATCTTATGCAGAAGGTTATTGCTAAGGATCCCGGTCAGCCCGAGTTCCACCAGGCTGTATATGAGTTCTTGTCCTCTATCGAGCCTGTCCTCACGATTCGTCCCGACATCGTTGAGAAGAAGGTTCTTGAGAGAGTTGTAGAGCCTGAGCGTCAGATCATGTTCCGTGTACCGTGGGTAGACGATAAGGGTGAGATCCAGATCAACCGTGGTTACAGGATCCAGTTCAACAGCGCTATCGGACCTTATAAGGGCGGTATCAGACTGCATCCTTCCGTTAACCTCAGCATCCTGAAGTTCCTGGGCTTCGAGCAGATCTTCAAGAATTCCCTTACAACACTTCCCATGGGCGGTGCAAAGGGCGGTTCCGACTTTGATCCTAAGGGTAAGTCCGATAATGAAGTACAGGCTTTCTGCCAGAGCTTCATGAGAGAGCTCTTCAGACATATCGGTCCTGACACAGATGTACCTGCCGGTGATATCGGTACAGGTGCCCGTGAGATCGGTTTCATGTTCGGTCAGTACAAGAAGCTTGCTAACGAGTTTACAGGCGTTCTTACAGGTAAGGGTCTTGCATGGGGAGGTTCCCTCACAAGAACAGAGGCTACAGGTTATGGCCTTTGCTACTTCGTTGATTGCCTCCTTAAGAAGCACAATGATTCCTTCGAGGGTAAGACAGTAGTTGTTTCCGGTTCCGGTAACGTTGCTATCTATGCTACACAGAAGGCTACACAGCTCGGCGGTAAGGTTGTTGCTCTGTCTGACTCCAACGGATACATCTATGATGAAAACGGTATCAACCTTGATGTTGTTAAGGAGATCAAGGAAGTAAGAAGAGGCAGGATCAAGGAGTATGTTGATGCTGTTCCTACAGCTAAGTACACAGAGGATGTTAACGGTTCTAAGGGTATCTGGACGATCCCTTGTGATATCGCTCTGCCTTGCGCTACACAGAACGAGCTTAACCTCGAGTCTGCTAAGGCACTCGTTGCAAACGGCGTAAAGATCGTTGCTGAGGGCGCAAATATGCCTACAACTCCTGACGCTACAGCATACTTCCAGGAGAATAAGGTTTACTTCTGTCCCGGTAAGGCTGCTAATGCCGGCGGTGTTGCTACATCCGGTCTCGAGATGGCTCAGAACAGCGCAAGACTTTCCTGGTCTTTTGAGGAAGTTGACGCTAAGCTTAAGGGCATCATGGCTAACATCTTTGAGAATGTTGATTCCACGGCTACAAAGGTCGGCATGGAAGACAACTATGTTGCAGGTGCTAACATTGCAGGTCTCTTGAAGGTTGCAGATGCAATGATCGCTCAGGGCTGCATCTGATAAGATCCGAACAGCTGATATTAAGAAGGCGGTGCCGACAGGTGCCGCCTTTTAATATGTGTATAAAAAAACGGGATATTTGTGGTTTAATTAATATATAAAATCAGGACAGGTCAGATCATGACAGAGCATAATACATCTAATACCGGTGTTCCTTCGGAATTCGGTGAACATATCTATCATTACACATCCATCAAGGCGCTTTACGGGATCCTCAAGAATAAGGAATTCTGGTGGGGAAACACGGCATCTATGAACGATCGTAAAGAATTGCTCGAGTTTATAGGACGTATAGAAGACTGTATCAGGGCTGATTTTGCAGAACGATTCCCTGATAAATGTGAGAGATTCATAGGATTACTGCGTGACAGGACAGGAAGGGATTTCCCCTTTGCAATGTGCTTCTCGGCCAGAGAAGAGGACGCTTCGCAGTGGGAAAGATATGCCGACGGTGCCAGCGGAGTCTGTATCAAGATGAACTCGGAAGTGTTATACAAGCTTTTCGAGCCGTGTAATGTCGTCTTTAACGGCGTCTATTATGACTTTGATATCCGTAATCATGAATATTATCGTTTGCTCAAAGAGTATTTTGAGGAAGGAAAGATAATGGAGCCTTCAGGGATCGAAGATGCGGAAGGTCTTGTTGCCAATATCCTTGCTAATGCTCCCGGGTATAAGAACAGATCTTTCTGGGCGGAATGTGAGAGAAGGATATATACATTGCCCGGTACGGATCTTTGTTCTTCGCGTGATGTGTATGAATATGGTTTTGAGAGTAAAGAAAAGGCTATCAGGAGCATTATCAAGATCAGATATGATCTTCTTTGTGAAGAGATCGGAGTGTCAGCTGAGGAACTGTTTGAAGAGATCGTCATAGGCCCCAGATCGATACAGAATATAGATGAGCTTAAGAGCTTCTGTGAGCATATGGGATTTCCGGGGCTTGCCTCGCATATAAGAGTATCGACGTGCCCTTTGCGGTAAAATAGAATAGATCATCATTATAGAGCCTTATCAGGCTGAGGGGAGGCATTATGAGAATAAGATTAGAGAATGTTACCAAGGAGTTCCCAAGCAGGAACAAGAAATCGAATGACGTTGTGATCGCAGCCGATAATCTTGACTTTGAGATACCCGACGGTAAGCTTGTAAGCCTTCTGGGGCCTTCAGGATGCGGTAAGAGCACGGCTTTGAATCTTATCTGCGGGCTCTTGACTCCGACTAAGGGAAAGATATTTTTCGATGATGATGACGTCACTGAGCTGCCGCCGGAGAAGCGGGGAGTAGGAATGGTATTCCAGAGTTATGCATTATATCCGCATCTTAATGTCCGTAAGAATATAATGTTCCCGCTCCAGAATCTCAAGGGTGATGATAAGCTCTCCAAGGAAGAGATGATTTCGAAGGTCAATGAAGCAGCAAAGATCGTTCAGATCGAGGAGTTGATGGACCGTAAACCCAAGGAGATGAGCGGCGGTCAGCAGCAGCGTGTTGCCATAGCCAGAGCTCTCGTCAAGCGCCCGAGAGTGCTCCTGCTTGATGAGCCGTTGTCTAATCTTGATGCCAGGCTGCGTATCCAGACAAGGGAAGAGATAAAAAGGATCCAGACGGAAACCAAGATCACGACAGTCTTTGTTACTCATGACCAGGAAGAAGCAACATCCATAAGCGATTACATTCTGTTAATGAAGCTGGGTGTCATGCAGCAGTTCAGTGCTACCAGAGAGATATACAATAATCCTGGCAATCTGTTT
>OMQY01000269.1 GCA_900313405.1 uncultured Eubacteriales bacterium | reverse complement strand
AGGTGTCATCCTCCGCCTCCGTTAAATATATAGGTTGAAAAAGTATACTCCATTATATTACGGACAATCAAGATTTAAGGTTGACAATCAGGAGAGGTCATAATATAATCATTTTCGCGTGTGACGCCGCCTTAGCTCAGTTGGTAGAGCAGCTGATTTGTAATCAGCAGGTCGCGAGTTCGAGTCTCGCAAGCGGCTCCATCACAAAACCCTGGTACATAAGTGTATCAGGGTTTTCTTTTTGTTATATTTGTCCCGAATCTCCGGATGATCTCATCAAGCCACCTGTCGGTCTTTTCCACGGCGAGATTACAGGCTTCATCATCTTTCGCCATGTTATCGGGCACCTTCAATATCAGTTCATTTGTTACACTGGCACCCCTGTTCTTCATCAATAACTTGATCTCACTTAATCCCCGCCCGTAAGTCCCGCCGCAGGTCATAAACGGAATGACCGTTTTCCCGAACCACACATTACGGTTTATAAATGTCAGTATGGGAGGAGCGGGTTCTCCGCACCATATCGGATAACCCAGAAAAACATATCCGTATCCGGTAATGTCGACATCGGGATCTGTGAGCGCAGGAAGCAGACCGCCACGGACTTCCGCCAACACGCGTCTGTCCAGTTCGGCATCGGATAATGGATATGGGAGCCGCGGCATGATCATAACTCTGTCTATTCCCAGTCGCTCGGTGATGTGTTCGGATATGATCTTCGTATGCCCCGTATGTGAGAAACAAACGATCAATGAACTCATAAGATTATTCTAACAATACTGAAATATAATTAAAATCATTTTCGAGATGAAGTAATTGTATAATGATTATATAGAACAACGCGCGGAGGCTGCTGATGGCCGTAATAACCATATCCAGACAGAGCGGTAGTCTTGGAGACGAACTCGCCGAGTATCTGTCAGAGAAGCTCGGCTGCAGGATAATATCCAGAGATTATGCACTCAAGAACTACTTCGGAGAACTGACCGAAGGAACGCTCGAGCGGCTTAACGAGAGTGCCAAGTTCTTCTTGAACCCCATCCCCGATTCAGACAAGACATACCGCGACGTTCTTATCGCCAGATTAAGAGCTGAGGCAGAGGCCGCTTCGGATAACGGAATAATAATCCTGGGGCTCGGCGGCTGTGTGCTGTTCGGCGCTTCTCCCGACTCGGTCAATATAAGGATATATGCCGGTGAACAGACGCGCTGCGCCAGGATCGCCAGACGTTTCAATATCAGCACTGATGAGGCGGCTTCGATCATCGCTATAGGTGACCGTAAGCATAAGAGATTTGTAAGTACGCTCTTCGAGAAGGATCTTAATTCCGCCGAGCTCTACGACCTGTCGCTCAACACGGATAAGATGTCCGTCGAGGAATGTGCGGCGGCGATCCTCTCACTCATTGAGAAACACGATCTGAGACAGAAGATAACCAGCGAGACAGTCGGCAATAATGTGATAGACCATCAGAGCGAACTGCCGGTATTCAAGAATGCCACCGAAGAGGAATTCGCACGCATCCTCGATATGTATAACATCGAATGGCTCTATGAACCCAAGACATTCCCGATCGAGTGGGACGCCGAGGGCAACATCAAGATGGCATTCTCCCCCGACTTCTATCTGCCGAAGTTCGACCTGTATCTCGAGCTGACCACGATGGATCAGAAATACGTAACCAAGAAGAACAAGAAGATGAGAATGGTAAGGGAGTTATATCCAGGCACCAACATCAGGATAGTATATAAGAAGGATTTCCAGGAACTGATAGAAAGACTCAGGCAGTTCGGCTGATAATGCTCTGCCCGTGCAGGAGGAAAGTATGTCCAAAGTTCTTAACGACAGTATTGAGATCAAGCGCATCGTATATGACGAAGAGACCATCGCAGCGAGGATAAAAGAACTCGGCAAGCGCATCACGGAAGACTATAAGGGAGAGGAACTGATAGTCGTCGGCGTTATCAAAGGATCACTGTACTTTTTCTCCGACCTGACGCGCGCCATTGATCTTCCCATTCAGATCGACATGATCGGCTTCGGTAATATCCCGGATACGACTTCCAAGACAGGTGTCGTCCGTATCACCAAGGACATTGATATCGATATCACCGACAAGCACGTACTTATCGTAGAGGATGTTATCAGAACCGGTCTTACCACCGCTTATCTCATATCCAACCTCGAATCCAAGAAGCCGCGTGACATTACTCTCGCGACGATGCTGCTCAATCCCGACAGGCTTCTCATGACGATCCCCGTCAAGTACTACGGATTCGAGATCAATGATAACTGGCTCCTGGGCTACGGTCTCGACATCAAGGAGACCGGTCGTAACCTTCCTTATATCGCCGAACTGATGAAGAAGCAATAATAACTCTTTATCGAAAACAGCATACAAAAGGGGTTACCCCTTCGGAGGCAACCCCTGTATTGAAAAGCTCCAGCGAACCCAATCTCCGTCTGCCCTCTCGAGCAGCACATCCTCGAACTGTACGTCGCCCTTTGCCAACTCCACGAGCCCCACTTGATATCGCAACGAACCATTGACTGCTGCGACTCAAATCTCACACCGTGCAACTCATGTCTCCCATTCACCGCTTTTAATCTTTTGCTTTACGTTCACCGTAGGTTAAGAGCTTCAGTCAATTAAATCAATCTTGTCACCAATCTCTCTCAAATCGTCTGCCCTTGTGTAACCTCTGGCGTGAACCACACCGGCTACTCGGTTTGCACGAACCGATGTAACATCCGTCGAGCCTCGGCTCCTATCTCTCGGCTGTGACATCTCACAAGCACGCGAATCAGATACCGAATCAACTATTCTGTTACAACCTGCGACTTGTAAGTGGAAACCCACCCCGTCAATCGCTAAGCTCGTATCTCCTTCCTCTTCCCAGCCTCTGCTTCGTGTCCCCTCTGCTCAAGTATCGCTACCGTGCTTCGGTTCGTCTCTTCGGCTTCGCCTCCGATCCAAAGGATCTTAAGTTCTACCCTGCGCTCCGCTCGTCTGATTCAGGCGGCCTCCGTGTCCGAAGAATCTGTCTTCGTATTCCCTGGAGCTACCTTAATAATACTATGGACTCACAATTGTAACAATCTCGTTTAAATACCAAGAAAGCCGGTTCCTAATTGTGCATTCTGTCAGATTAGCACAAAAGTCCACGCATGATATAATATATATGTTGTGCAATATCACAATTTCTTTTAACACTTGTCTTTCCCTGTTATAATACAATGGTATCTTTTCCTTCGGAGGGTATTACTATGTTCGATAAACTTGATTCCTGGATAGAAGATCAGGCCGGCAAGGGAGTATTGGGAAGTCTCCTGTCAGTACTTATCAATCTGGCGATCGTACTGGTCATAACGCTTATCGCATATACCGTGATCGTTGCGGTGATCAGGTTCATCCATAAGAGATCGAGGATAGACTTTATCAAGCAGGTGTCCGGCATTGCCATAACACGCCGCCTGGCTAACAAGTGCGCATCCTTCCTGCTTTTCTTCTTCCTGCTGGCATTCGCCTTCAGGATCCCGAGGTTCCAGTCATTCATCGAGAGGATATCCGTTCTCGGTATGATCCTGGCTCTCATGTCGATCATAAATGTCATTATCAATATCATCATCGACTATTACGGCAGCAAGGAAGTATCCAGATCCAGACCGATCAAGGGACCTCTTCAGATAGTTAAGATCGTTATATTCATCATCCTGTCGATGATCTTTGTTTCCGTATTGATAAATCAGAATCCGGTGGTGCTCGTATCCGGTGTCGGTGCGTTTACGGCTATCCTTACCATTGTTTTCAAGGATGCTCTGTTAGGCCTCGTTGCAGGTATGCAGATCACTTCAGAAGGCCTGCTCAAGATCGGTGACTGGGTCAAGATCCCGTCGCTCGATGTTGAAGGATCCGTAACTGATATCTCACTTATCTCCGTCAGGGTCACGGCTTTCAATAACACGGTCATTTCCGTTCCGGCATATGCTTTTGTATCCAACGCTTTCGTCAACTATCATGACACGATAACCGAAGGTAAGAGACAGGTCGTCAGGACCATCTATGTTGACGCTTCTTCGATAAGGCCCGAGGACGGCGGATCTACCACCAACCTTACCCGGTACAGGCAGGCGCTGGCGAACAGACTGATGGAATCGGAACATATAAAGACAGAATTCCCGCTCCAGGTCAGGACTGCCAACAGCAAGGACGGCTTCGGTATTCCGGTTGAGATCCTTTTCACGACGGATAACGCCGATTATGACGAGTATTGTGCTTATTCTTCATATGTGGGCGAGCTCGCCTACGCAGCATTGAAGGACTTCAGGCTCACTTCGTATCAGGCAGCTGCTCTAACGCCTTCCTGATGTCATCACGCATGTGATACATATGCTGCACGCTGTTCTCGAGGAAGTAGTAGTGCAGCACATAAGGCACCAGAAGGATCAGGAACATTATGCTCAGGATCTCGGAGACGAGGTTCAGTGTCACTGCTGCAACATATATGGACGCGATCTCCATCAGAGCGAAAAGCACCGTAACGATAAGATGTATAAGCCTCTCATGCTGGAAGAAGGCTATCTTTACCTCGAACTCGTCAAGGACCTTCCCGATCCCTGACCTGTCGTCTTCTGCCATCTTCCCGTTCATGTATTCGGTGATCTCACTTATGTAAGAAGAGATATATTCCTTCATATGCTGTCCCTCCCCGGCTCAGCCGAACCTGTGATTGATATAGTTGATGACCGCTCTCTTGTTCGCTGTCCACAAAGGAGCCAGAAGAAGTCTCTTCGGTCCGTCCCCCGTTATCCTGTGAACAGTCATGTCAGGCGGTATGATTTCCAGTGCCGCTTCGATAATATCAAAATACTCCTCCATGGAAGGAAGAGCAATCTCGCCTCTCTCCCACTCGGGAACTATCCTTGTGCCTTTGAGGATATAGAGACAAGTGATCTTGATCCCGTCACAGCCGGAGTCGACAACATGTCTCACGCTGCCTAACATCTCATCGCGCCCTTCACCCTTGAGGAAAAAGATCACATGTGCGATCACATTGATATCACGTGCCTTAAGCTGCTTTACTGCTCTATCGAAGACTTCCGTCTTATATCCGCGGCCGAACCATTCAGCCGTCTTATCCGAGGCTGTCTGAAGCCCCAACTCGACAAACAGCGGTATCTTCGAGGCCGCCTCCGACAATACATCCAGAATAGCATCAGGAAGGCAGTCCGGCCTCGTCCCGATGGCAACAGCTCCCACCAGCGGATGGCTGATGGCCTCATTAAGTGCCGATCTCAGATACTCAGGGTCACAATAAGTACTCGTGAAGCTCTGGAAGTATGCTATGAAGCCCATGTCCTTTTTGCTCTTTGCCTGAAGCTTTGAGATCGCCAGATCAAGGCTCTCTGTTACGGACATGGAGGCGGGAGATGCGAACTCACCTGAACCGCCCTCGGAGCAGAAAGCACACCCGCCTGCGCCGCACGTACCGTCTCTGTTAGGGCAGGTCACATCAAGGCTGACGGCCGCCTTGTACATCGGCCGTCCGAATCTCTGCCTGTAGTAAGTGTTCGCATCAAGGTATCTCATTCCGGTCTCTTCGCCTCTCATTATGGGCAATCAGATCACCCGTGGCTTTATTATCTCATATATCGGCACGGGCATCTTACACAGATTTGACATCTCTTACGGAGAAGAAGAGGAGTTGATGACAAAATGTTTACATTTTCGAGCAAAAAAAGGTTGGATTTGAAGTGATTCCAAACTATAATAGTTATATAAAATCAAAAAAACATAAACAGATTAAAGGAGGCACCGCATCTATGGCACAGCACAAGATCTTACTTGTAGACGATGATACCGATATCCTCGAGATCAATCGCGCATTTCTTGAGAGTGAAGGATACGAGGTGGTGACCGCTACCACTATCGCCCAGACAATGGAAAAGGTTCAGCTTCATAACTTTGACTGCATCGTTCTGGATGTAATGTTACCTGACGGAAGCGCTTTCGAACTGCCGCCCAAGATCGCAGTCTATTCCAGTGCTCCGATCATCTTCCTCACCGCCAGAGAGCAGGCAGAGGACAAGATCACCGGCTTCCAGTCCGGAGCTGATGACTATATCACAAAGCCTTATTCGCTTCCCGAGCTCGCGCTGAGGATCAACGCCCATATCAGACGTAATATGAAGAGCGAAGGCTTCCTTATGGAATTCCCGCCGCTTAAGATCAATATCAAGACACGTGAGGTAACACTTAAGGATTCGCCCGTGCATCTGACCAACAGAGAGTTCGATATCCTGAGACTGCTCGCGGAGACACCTAATGTCATCGTTCCGTTCAGCAGGATCTACAGCCACGTGTGGGGTGATGACAGCCCGTGCGACAACCATCTCGTAATGGTCAATATCTCCTACCTGCGTAAGAAGATGGAGAAGATCGCACCGGAGATCACTTTCGTTAAGACAGAATGGGGTATCGGTTATT
>OMQY01000005.1 GCA_900313405.1 uncultured Eubacteriales bacterium | reverse complement strand
CTTTTCAGATGCGTCTGAGGCCGTAAGAATGGCCTGTCTGCAACTGCTTGGAACGATAACATGTTTGATACCGAGACGAGCGCAGTCAGCGACTCTCTGACGGATCATGGAAACCGGTCTGAGCTCGCCCGATAATCCGACCTCTCCGAGCATCATGGTACCCGATCTTACGGGGATACCGCGCACAGATGATATGACTGCCGCAGCTATTGCCAGATCACAGGCCGGATCCGTGATACGGAGTCCGCCTATTACATTGATGAAGCAGTCCTTTGCCGGCAGACCCAGCTTGAACTGATTCTCGCATACTGCCAGGAGCATGCTGACCCTGTTACGGTCGGGTCCGTAAGTCATTCGTTGAGGTGTGCCGTAGCATGTGTCGGCAGCGAGGGCCTGGACCTCGATCGTAAGAGCACGTGCGCCTTCTATCGTTGAGGTCAGCGCTGATCCGGGAGCTTCAAGAGGTCTTCCGGCAACCAGAAGGGCGGAGGATGAATCGACGGGCTCGAGGCCGCTGCCGAGCATCTCGAAGAAAGCCAGTTCGCTGCTCCTGCCGAATCTGTTCTTCACCGAACGGAGTATCCTGTAGCTTCCGGTGTTGTCGCCCTCGAAATACAGAACGGTATCGACCATATGCTCGAGCGTCTTAGGTCCCGCGATCGAACCTTCTTTGGTGACATGCCCGACAAGGATGACCGGCAGTGAATTGCTCTTGGCTATCCTTATGAGACCTGCCGTGACCTCGCGTGCCTGTGACACGCTTCCCGGGGTGCCTGAGACGGCTTCCGAATATAAGGTCTGTATCGAATCGATGATACAGAGGCAGGGCTTTACTTCCCCGAGTTTGTCCGCGATCGTCTCGAAAGAAGTCTGGGCGCATATCACGATCCTGTCGTCTTTGATCCCCATCCTCTCGGCACGCATCGCGATCTGTGAAGGAGATTCTTCTCCGGATACATAGAGCACGTCGCCCTCGCCTTTGTATGTCGACGCCAGCCTTAAGAGCAGCGTGGATTTACCTATGCCGGGTTCTCCTCCGACCAGCGTGACTGATCCTGCGGTAAGTCCTCCGCCTAAGAGTCTGTCAAGCTCATCGCTTCCGGTCGATATGCGAACATAATCCTCTTTGACGGCTTCGGACAGACGAAGAGTACCCTGAGATGATGTCCATGAGTATTTGCCTGCCGTATAAGCGGGGACATTGCTCTTCTCTGATGTCCCGGCCTTGCCTGAGCCCGTGACCGTTGTTGATTCCACCAATGTGTTCCATGCCTTGCAGCCGGGGCACTGGCCCATCCAGCCGCTGGTCTCGTATCCGCATTCCTTGCAGAAAAAAGTGATATTCTTCTTTGCCATAGTGATCGCCTCTCTGATAACGGTTTCTTTTGTCGCTATTTTACCATTTCGTGAGCGGTCATCGTAGAGTATTATAATAATGGCAAATGACTAACTGACCACGGGAGGAAGATAATTGGATACCAGGTGGACAAGTTACTATAAAGAGAACGAGCAGAGGACCGATATCGACCTGACAAAGTCGCTCTATCAGACCATCGCTTCGGTCGCGGCAGAGATACCTGATGAGACTGCTCTCGAGTTCGGTAAAGTCATGTTCTCCTACAGGAGACTTCTCGAAGAGATCAATCGCGCCGCCGCTTCTTTCCTGGCGATCGGGATATCGGAGGGAGACAGGGTCGCTCTTTGCGATAACGGCGTTCCATCAACGATCGTTTCAGTCTATGCGCTCAATAAGATCGGTGCCGTAACATGTATGGTGCTTCACGGTATTCCTCGAAAAGGATTTACCGAACAGATGGTCAGGTGCGGCTGCAGGTTCGCGATCATGCCGGCAGACCTTTTCAATAACGTATCCGGCATGATCCGTGATACCGGGATAGATACCGTTATCCTTACAAGAGTCGGTGACTATTTTACCTTTTGGGATAAGATCAATCTCGGAGTCAGGATGCTCATGTCCTCGGACAAGTACAGATACGATCCGGCTCAAATGCCTGACGGCTTCAGATTGATCACATGGGATAAGATGATGAAGGAAGAGCGGGACACAAAGATCATCTCCGAGCGGGAACGAGATGTTGACTCGGTATCTTTCCTGTTCTTCACCGGTATAACCGTTCACGACAGCCAGTCTACGGTATGCATATCAGACCGGGCGGTCAACAGCGAGGCTTCTCTCGGACTGTTCATGATAGGCAGCCGTGAGGGCGGACAGAACAGAAGAAGGGTAATGTCGTTTGTCGAGAAGGCATTCGTATACGGTTTCTGTACCGGTATACACATGCCGCTCGCGGCGGGACATACGCTGGTCTTGTGTGCAGCACACGACCGCGGCTTCCCCGTGCCGGAGCTGAACTTCTACAAGCCTGATGTATTCGTGGGCTATCCGAGTATCGTAAGCGGGTTTATAGGGAACAGCAGAGTGACGGATGCCGCTCTTCAGTCTTTGAGGACCATACTCTCGGGCGGAGACCTTTTCGGCGGTGCAAGCCTTAACAAAGTCGGTTCCTATCTGGCCGAGCGGGGATCGTCTGCCAAGATCTATCAGACATACGGTATTGCCGAGACAATGTCTGTATGTATCTACAAAGACAGTAATGACGATGACGGAAGACTTCTCGGGATCCCGTTGCCGGGTGTTGCCGTTAAGGTCTGTGAGCGGGATACGATGGGAGAGATGCCGATAGGTCGTAAAGGCGAGATCTGTGTGCTCACGCCCGCAAGGATAAACGGGTATCTCGATGATGAGGACGCGGATAACAGGACGATCAGACATCAACCTGACGGAAGAGTCTGGATCATGACAGGGGATATCGGACATATAGACGAACGTGGGATGATATATTTCGACGGTAATTCCGGAAGGACATTCGAGAGGCTCGGAACACAGATCTATCCGCAGCTCATCGAATCGGAGATAAAGAATGTGTATGGTGTGACGGATGTTTGTGTTGTCCCTGTCGACAACGAGGACGGAAGCCGCGACATCGTCGCAGTCGTCGTACCTGTATCCGATTATCTGTTTAACAATGACAGGCTGCGTAACATCAAGAGCAGCATTGAACTGGAATGTTCGCTTATGCTTCCTCCGCCCATGCGTCCCGATCAGATCGAGTTCCGTGCCTATATACCCAAAAGAAGCTATGGCAGCCCCGATTATGAGCAGATCGCCAGGAGCGTGGCGGAAAATCGCCTTAAAATTACTGAAAAAAACGAATGATTTGTGCAATAATAGTATCTGTGGATATTTTCAGGAGGTAGATATTATGAACAAAAGGATCAAGAAGATAGTGGCATCTGCTGTCTGCCTTAGTATGGCAGCATCGATCGCTGCATGCTCCACAAGTGAGAACAGGGATCATGACGGTCCGGCAACTCCGCTCCCGTCTGCGGCATCCAAGCCTACGGAGACCACTGAGGCGCCCACGGATCCTACAGACACGGATGTGACAGATACGACTGATACGACAGCTACTTCCGCAGATGTTACGGTTGCACCTACGACAGCGCCCGGATCGGGTCAGGTAACTATCTCTTCGGATCTGACTTATCCCGATCACATCCCGACATATGATGAGGTCCATCCTGCCCATGAGCCGGGTGACATAAAGGGACAGGAAGCGTCCGACCTTCTTGAAGAAGTTGAGCATGACATGCTCGTTCACGGGATAGACAATTACTTTGATGCCGTCATCCTGTTCGAACACCCCGAGGATTACGGGATAACGGTTGATGATGTAAGCTGGGGTGACTTGGAATATGATCACAACGAGGAGACAGGCTTCTACGAGTTTGTTGCAGAGAAGCTCTATTCGATCGATTACGAGGATCTGGACTTCCAGGACAGAGTCTTCTACGACAAGGTACTCTTCGATATCGAAGAGTCTCTCTATGCCCTTCAGTACACCGCTTTCGATTATTATGAGTCGGCACTTAATCCTCTGACGAGCTTCCAGAGTGATGTTTTGTTCCTTCTCGAAGTACTGCCGATAAACACCGTCGAGGATGCTGAGAAGTATATCGAACTCGTTATCGATACGGAGAGATATATGGCAGAGATCTGCCAGTTTGAAGCTGACAAGGCTGAATACGGTATGCCGCTGTCTGCCGATACATATGAAGCGATCGCGGAGACATTTGATGATCTTGTTGATCAGACGGACACATGTTTCCTCTATGAATCATTTAACAACAAGCTTAGTAATATAAGCGGACTGGCCGATAGTGACAGGCTCGATCTCATCAACAGGCATTATGATGCCATGACGCAGCACTTCTTCCCGGCCATGGAAGCCAGTGCCGAGAGCATGAGAGCACTGAAGTCTTATAATGCAGAAGCTCACGGTCTGAGTGACTACCCCGGAGGCGATGCTTACTACGCATCTATCATCAGGCGCGAGAGCAATAAATTCAGTGATCCTGAAGAATGCCTTGACAGGGCAACACAGGCCTTTGAGGACCTTATGACTGAGACCATGACCATCAGTACGAGCGGCAACTATGATATCAACGAATATATCGATCCGCCGTATTCGATGGGGGATATGAGAGCTAACCTGGATTATCTCTATGAGAAGATACAGGATGATTTCCCGGCGCTTCACGAGCACAGTTACTTCACTATGGATGTTCCTGAGGAGTTCGAGGACAGCTTCTCGCCTGCGGCGTTCCTCGGATATCACCTTGATACATACGACTCGAATATGATCATCACGAATAATTCCGGCGTTGACGGAACATTCGGTATCACATGTGCACACGAAGGATATCCCGGACACATGTTCGATTCGGTATATCACAGAGAGCACGATGAGCACGAGTATATGTATATCTTCAATTCGATAGGTTATTCCGAAGGCTGGGCAACATATGTCGAAGGGTATTCACACAAGTATTTCGGTACGGATGAGGGTGCAAGAAGACTCACACAGCTTGACGATGAGATGAACCTGTACTTCGGTACTGTTCTCGATATCGGCATCAACCTTGAAGGCTGGGATCTTGACGAGTGTTCCGATCATATCAGTGCTATCCTGGGTTACACTGTCAGCCCGAGCGCACTTGAATATGTATACAATCTGTTGCTGTCTGATCCTTGCTACTATGCCAAGTACGGTCTCGGCTTCATAAATACATGCGACGTTATCAATCAGCTTCATGCGGATTTCCCTGATGCTACCGATCTTGAGATACACACGGCGTATCTTGATGCTCAGGAAGGAACATTCGATCAGATCTATGAGCACGCTCATGATCTGCTTGAGGGCTGATCGCGACAGAGTATTCTGCTGATCAATGAACAAAGGGCTTCGGGGGGTGCCTCCGGGGCCCTTTGCATTACTTCTCGAAAAGTTTGAAAAATCTGTAAAATACATTTGTCAAATTATATGTTGTGCTATAATTAACAGTGAATATATATACGGAGGATTGTTTGATGGCAACCTTAACACGCCTGGCAAGTACATTGACAGCGAAGTATTTCCCTTCACAGACGTTAACAGACGCTTTCTATATCGACGGTCGTCTCTTCGGTAAGAGAGAGACCAGACAGGCAGATATCACGATAGACAAAGAGGAGAGAGGATTCTTCTTCTCAGTATTTGCTCACCCAAGGATCCCTGAGTATGAGCCCGGCATGATGCCGCCTTATGAGCCTGAACTTCGACATACCATCAATGAAGTTAAGTTCGGCCGCAAAGAGATCGACGGAATGATCGAGGGCTTCCTTACTACGGCGGTAGACGTTACAGGTAAGATGAAGCTTGCCGACAGCAACAGCCGCAGTCCTTACTTTGCGGGTGTTATCGTAAGAGATGCCGAGGCATTCGCAGTTACGATCGGAAACGGTCTCGCATTCCTCTACAGAGACGATACTCTTTTCCCGCTGACTGATGCGGGTGTCCCGATGGAACCCATTGACGCCAATGGCGACAGGGTAGGCGATTTCCTTTACTATTGTTCATCCAAGACTGCTAATGCATTATGGTCCAATTTCTTTACACTCTCTCCCGATGACTGCATCATCCTCTGTAACAAGGAGATCTACGATGCGCTCGGACAGCGCGAGATCCTGAGGATCTTAAACGATGCCGAGGATCAGTGTGATGCCGCAGGCGTTATCATCACACAGGCTTCTGCAAGGATGCCGAATGTCCCCATGCAGTTCTCTATTTCTTTTGTAGAGAGTGTAACGAGCGATGAGAAGCGCGGATTGTTCGGCTTCCGTAAGAAGAACAAGGAAGAAGACACATCCGATATGAGTGTTAAGTCCACTCTCGAGGGCGGTGTTGTAGGCGCTGCAGCCTCTGCGGCAGCTGATGCCGGATTTACGGGTGGACTTGCAATGACCGATGCCGAGGATGTTACCGGCGGCGCTTCTCTTGTTTTCGGAGATAATTCCAAGGGGCCGGCAGCTCCGGTCGCCAATCAGCAGGCTTCTGCCGACAAGGGGATCGAGATCGGCGGAGCTGCTTCAGGCAGTGATGCGGATATACAGTTCCCTGATGCTATGGCCGGAAGTGCTCCGGTAGAAGAGATCAGTGCTGAAGATATGATGAAGAGCCTCTTCGGAGCAGGGGCTGCTGCTTCTACGGCAACAGCGGCGGCTGCAGCTGCTCAGGCAGAAGAAGTGACAATGGCTGCTTCAGAACCGGCTGCCGGGGGCAGTCCTTTCGTAGCCACATTTAATCCTTTCGATGAGGTAGTTCCGCCTGCAGGTGAGATGAAGACCGTATCGGAGACTGCATTCGAGATCCCTCAGGATAGTGACGATCAGGCAACGAAGCCTGTCGAGAGACTCGATTCCGATTTCCTGATGTCTCTTCAGAACAATAACAGCATCAAGTCTGACGGTATCATCGAGGCTGCGATCAGAGAGATGAGCGGTCAGACAGAGACTACTGAGCCTGTCGCCGAAGAGACGACGGTCATTCCCGAACCTGCCGCAGCCGAAGAAGTAAAGGAACCCGAGATACCCGCTATGTCCGATAACGGCGAACTGGTCTTCACCGAGGCATCCGTATCTACTGAGTTCGGAGGGATGGAAACACCTTCAGCCGAGGAGGCGTTTAATCCTTATAGTGTCGGCTCAGGAGAAGAGATGCAGAACGCGGCACCTCTGGTATTCGGTGATGACGGAACAGCCCCTGCTCCGGATTTTGGCAATGCCGAGAACGCCGGAGAAGATGTTCCGGAGTATCTCTTTACAGCCGAGAAGCCGGTACTTACAGAGGATGACAAGCTTCCTGTCGATTTCCCCAAGGAAGAACCCGTTCCGGCAGCTGAGGCTCCCGCTGAAGAGCCGGCAGTAGCTGCAGCAGCTGCTGCAAGTGAATTCACACTTCCTTTTGCAAATGCCGTAGAGACTATTCCCGAGGAGAAGCCTGTAGCTCCTGCTGAGAACGATATCCCGGATATGCCTCTTTATAATGCCAACAGCTTTGATACACCGGTTGCCGCTGTAAGTTCAGAGCAGCCTGTGAATAGTAACCCCCAGGACGTTTACACATATGGTCAGTACAGGGAGAACGAGAATATGGCAGACGATTCTTCTTATCAGTCCTTTGGTTCCGAAGGCAACAATTACAGTGATTTCACTAACAGCGGAACAGACGGATACGGTTACCATAACGACGGGATCGATTATGGAACGGCCTCAGGTGCTTCGGCACCTACCGGCGGAGAAGAGCAGCTCTCCTTCGGATCAGAACCATATGGTGCCGATGCCGGGAACACTGCTTATCAGTCAGGTACAGATGCATATGGAGCTTCCGGATATGATGCATCCGGGTATGAGTCTCCTTATGGAGCCGGAGACGGATATACAGATTATTCCTCTAATCAGGAATCTTCCTATCAGGAATATGGTACACAGTCCTATTCGGATAACAATGCCGCATTCGGAGGCGCTTCTTCCGACAGCGGTGATGACTGGATCAACGGCATCTTAGGACTTGACGGTATGGACAGCGGATATGGCACAAGTGCTTCCGCAGCTGATACGACCGCTGCTCCCGGAATGTCCGCTTCTTATGCAGGAGCCGCAGCCGGTACTGCTGCAAGGGCAGCGGGAACACGTCCCGGCGGTCCCGGAAGGACAGCTAACGGAAGAAGACCTGCTTCAGGCAATGCCCGTCCCGGCCACGGCAAGAAGAGGAAGATCCCGAAGCTTAACCGTAACGGATATATCTTCCTGGCATTCGTTCTCGTAATGCTCATCTGCTTTATCATCCTGATCGCAGTTATCGCCAAGGCCTGCTCCAAGGATGAAGAACCCGCTGAGACAGAACCTACGACAACACCTGTCGAGATCATCGAGACAGAACCTTCACAGACAGAGCCTGCTCCGACACAGCCTGTATCCGACGGACTTGATCCTATCGGTGTATTCTACTTCAGCGACAATATCGGATATAAGAGCTGGTGGGATCTTTTCAACAAGGTATATGACATCCACCTTCTCACTGAGAATGATCCTTATGTACAGAAGCTGATCGATTACAACAACTACTACTGTGCAACACAGGGTATTGCAACAACGATCCCTGCCGGCTATAAGCCCACCGCCGGTGATCAGTTCGTTCTGCCCGAAGCGGCAGTCCTCGAGGAGAGCTTTACGCTTCCTACAACTGATGCAGCCGCTAATCCCAACGGTGGCGGAGTCAGTGGAAGCGTTGAGGTAGTTGAAGGCAATAGCACAGGTGAGACTGCTTCCGCAGATCCTGCTGCAACGGGTGAGACCGCCGCAACAGGTGAGACTGCACCCGCAGCAGATGCAAATGCAGGTGCTGCCTAAGGCGCTCCCATCATCGGATAAGGGTCGAGACCCGGAATGCTCTATAGAGTGATAAAAAGACAGGGGCGCCGCCGATTGACGGTGCCCCTTCACATATAAGGAATAATAATATGAGGTACCATTTTAAGAATCGCAAGGGCTGGATGAACGACCCTAACGGACTTGTCTTCTTTAAGGGGAGATATCATGCCTTTTTCCAGCACTATCCTCATGCACCGAGGTGGGGACAGATGCACTGGGGACATGCCGTAAGCAGTGATCTCATCAATTGGGAAGAACTCGATATAGCGCTGTTTCCCGATATGCCGTATGAAGATGACGGAGGCTGTTTCTCCGGGTCGGCGATCGTTAAGGACGGCAGACTGTATCTTTTCTATACATCTGTTTCTCATGGATCGGGTCAGACCCAGTCCGTGGCCTATTCTGATGACGGCATTAACTTTATCAAATATGAGGGCAATCCGGTAATAAAGACTTCGCCTCTCGGAGATAAGGACAACTTCAGAGATCCGAAGGTATTCCGTTATAAGGGTGAATACAGGATGGTCGTAGGTGCCGGTTCATATAATATCGGCTCGGTACTGCTATACCGGTCAACGGATCTTCTCGAGTGGGATTATATGGGAGAACTCCTGACTGACGGCAGGTTCGGAGGTTGTATCGAATGTCCTGACCTTTTCCCGCTTGAAGACAGATATGTCCTTATGTTCTCTTCCATGAGGCAGCTGCCCCACAGAGTATGTTTTACGGTAGGAGATTTTGACGGGGAGAAGTTTATACCCGATGACGAGATCGAGCCGTTCTTCGCTATAGAGACCGGACCTGATTTTTATGCTCCTCAAACGTTTACTGATAATACGGGAAGGCGTCTTCTGATCGCATGGATGTTTAACTGGTCACGCAAGGTGGGCGCAGGGCAGACCCAGGTCGGTGCATTTACGATCCCGCGTGAACTGGAGTTCGACCATAACGGCAATCTGATAATGATCCCGTGTTCGGAAGCTATGAAGTATGTAGTAAATGAGAGCAGGTTCGTGACATATGAGAACGGCAGGCTCCGGATAATGTTTGAAGGAAAGACTGTCTTTGATAAGGCTTATGCAAATGAACCTGAGGTAATGGTCCTCGAGGATGTCGGAGTCGTGGAACTGTTCATCAACGGCGGACGTGAGACGATCACGTGCTATATATGCTGAATCCGGGGCTCAGAGCATGATAAACGGTGATATTAGTGACAGGATAGTATATTCCGGCGGTGACATTATCTTTTTCGATAAGAATCCGGGAGAAGATTCCGAGAAGATCCCGGAACTTCTCGGGGGCGGCTTTAACGTTCTGACGAGGCTGGATAAGCCCGTGGCAGGGCTCTTACCATTGTTAAGGAACACCGGAGATAAGACGAGATACGGTTTTGAGAAGACTTATCTGGCAGTCGTATGCGGCGATCCGGGAGAGAGCGGCCTGATGGAGGACCTGCTTTTCCATGACAAGCGGGCCAACAAGACCTATGTTGTCAAGAGAATGCGCAAGGGAGTTAAGTCTGCAAGCCTTGAATATGAGAGACTCGCATATGATCAGGAACATGATCTGTCACTCGTTAAGATAAGGCTTATGACAGGAAGGACTCACCAGATAAGGGTGCAGTTCGGCTCAAGACATATGCCGCTGGCAGGAGACGGCAAGTACGGCAGCCGCATAAAGTGTGAGAATGTGGCACTGATAGCCCATGAGATAGTTCTTAAGGATCTTAAGGAAGGGACGAGTACAAGGATCGTCTCGAAGATCCCCGATATTTACCCCTGGAATCTCTATCAGTGATGTTCTTCGCCGTTCATCCAGCTCTGGTGATAGTAATTACGGCGGTATTCCTCGGGTGTCATGCCGGTCTCTTTCCTGAATACCTGTATAAAATGGCTCTGCGAAGAGAAACCGAGATAGTTGGCTATGTTAAGGCTTGACTCATCAAGGTGTCTCAGCATATTACATGCCGTCTGGATCTTCTGCTCTCTGATGTAATGGCTGATCGTCTGACCGGTTTCCTGTTTGAAGAGCTTTGACAGATAGCTCGGATTAAGTGACAGGGAATCCGCGACCGACTCGACCGTGAGGTTCTCTCTGATGTTGGAACGGATATGGTCGATCGCGAGTACGACATGACGTGAGACGGCTTTCTGCTTTGAGATATTCTTCATCCTGTTGCAGTAGTCGCGGGCGATGGCGTCGCTTATGGCATTGATCTCCTTGGTGGTCGTGGCCTTGTCGAGCCTTCGGATGTAGATATCGCTCAATGCATAGCTGACCGATACATCCATACCTGCTTCGATGCAGAATCTGCTGACCATAGCAACAAGTACTATCGTATGGTAGCGTCTGTTGGATACCTCGTTGTCAGAGAGTTTGCCTATCTTGTCCTCCGACGGAAGGTCGTTCAGCATCTCCTCAAGGATCTCTATGTTGCCTGAAGATACCGCATCGTAAAAGGCGATCTCACGATCGTAGGAGAACCTGAACTGGGATGCTTCGCGCTCTTCGAGCAACTGTGCCTCTAATTCCTTATCTGTATCAGGGATCATAAACTCTCCTCCTTGGCGATCCGACAGGTATCAGTCGATTACGGTTATGGAAGTTATCACAGGCTGGAAGCCGTCTTGAACAGTACCGTTGTTATCTGTTACGGGGACTTCGGCACATATCCTGTCAACTGCATCCATGCCTGAAGTTACGTGGCCGAATGCGGCATACTGTCCGTCAAGAGACCCCTGAGCTGAAGTGCCCTGAACGATGAAGAACTGCGAGGAGGCGCTGTTCATATCAACTGAATTACGCGCCATGGATATCGTGCCCCTGTCATGTGATATGGGGTTATCATAGCCGTTGGCGGAGAACTCGCCGTAGATATTGGTGCCGCTTCCGCCTGTGCCGTTACCGTCGGGATCTCCGCCCTGGATCATGAAACCGTTCATTATCCTGTGGAAAGTCAGTCCGTCGTAGAAGCCTGACTCGGCAAGATCCACGAAGTTTGTGACAGTTACGGGAGCTGCGTCGGCATCCAGCTCGACACATATCTTGCCGTAGCCTGATACAAGGATCTCAACGTGGTGAAGGCCGGACAACAGTTCCGATTCGTCGGGGATACTTACCGAGGCAACCGTTGACTCATCTGTCTTGTCACTGCCTGATGACGATGAACACGCGCTCATACACGCGAAAAGCATTGCGGCTGTCAACAGGGTTATTACATTACGTATGATCTTTTTGCTCATAATTGAACTCCCATAGTATTTTCCTATATCTGTACCGTCATATTTTACTACAAGATCCTTATGTATTCACGACAGGCTTTGACTTATCGTTACTGTTACGGACTATGATGTTATTTTTACAAAAAAACAGCTCTCAGATTAATAAAAATTTTCGACATTTAAACTATGTTTGGTATTGAAACTTCCTGTCTGTGAACGTATAGTTTTAATGTTATAGATTTATAAAGGATTACTGTGTCCTTTTACATATGATGAAGGTTAGAAGAGAGGGGTAAAGATGAAGAAGACATCGGGGACATCAGGGAGTAACAGACCGGGCGTTCGTAATGCTATCACACCGGTACAATTGTCTGACAGGACTACAGGGAAGAAGTCCGGCAAGAAGAGTTCTGCATCATCCTCCAAGGGTAAGGCAAAGAGACCCGCAGCTAAGTCAAAGAGAGCAAAGAAGAATAAGAACGGCGGAAAGATCGCGGCATTTATCGTCGGAACGGTTGCCGTTGCCGCTGTTGCAGGTGTTGTCGGATTCAAGTACTGGGAGCAGAACATTAAGGAAAAGAAGTATGAAGTAACACTCGCTGACGGAACCGTATCAGAACTCACGGTCGATGAACTCAGGGATTCCATGGATCTGACGGTATTCCCTCAGGGAACGGTAATCAACGGCGTTAATGTTGCCGGTATGACTATCGACTCTGCCCGTGAGAGCGTAAAGGCAAATGAGCCGGAAGCTCCGCTCTACCTTGACATCAAGCTCGATCTGGACGGGACACAGTATCCGGTAGATCTGTCATCGCTTCCTCTCGAGTCAAATATCGAAGAGATCCTGACAGAGGCCTTCAATTATGCCAAGCCTTCAGACAATGCCGAGGCTGAGGAACTTGTATCCTGCTACAACAGAAGAGAGCAGATGAAGCTCACGCCTGTTGACTATAACACGGCTTATACTCTGAATTCCGAAGGTATCGGATCGATCATCCACAATATCCTTGACCCTCTGGCAAGTGAAGCACGTGATGCCCAGATCACCGGGTTCAATACCAATTCACTTACTTTTGAATATACCCCGTCCGCAAAGGGCTACATCATCGATACCGAGAAGGCAGTAACGGACGTTAAGGCTCTTCTCGATGCCGGCGAATATGTCGGGACCGTAAGTGTTGATGCACAGGTAACCGACCCCGCGTTCACAACCGAGATGGTCCTTAGCGATTTTGGTCTTATGGCGGAGTCACATTCGACCACGACCGCCAATAATTCACGTAACCACAACATAAGGATCACCTGTGAGAAGCTTGACGGTCTTATTCTCCAACCGGGAGAATCTTTCTCGTTCAATGATACGATCGG
>OMQY01000002.1 GCA_900313405.1 uncultured Eubacteriales bacterium | reverse complement strand
TTGAATGTTTGCGTAGCTCAGCAGGATAGAGCGACCGCCTCCTAAGCGGTAGGCCAGCGGTTCGAATCCGCTCGCGAACACCAGCATCTGCAAGGGGTTGGAGTCATTTCCGACCCCTTTTCTTTTCAGGTTCACGACATGTCTGCTTCGGATGGTATAATAACCATGTTATTGATATGGGATAGAGGTGGAAGATAGATCTATGATCGGTATTTATTTCAGCGGAACCGGCAATTCGAGATATGCGGCAGAACTCTTTTGTAAAGAGTGCGGATACGGAGAGACAGTGCTCTCGATCGAAGATAAGAACGTTTGTGAAGAGGTGCGTAAAGCTGAGGAGATCGTGTTCTCCTACCCGGTGCAATATAGTGCCGTTCCGAAGTTCGTATGTGACTTTATCAATGAGAACAGCGGGATATGGAACGGGAAGAAGGTCTTTGTTATCGCTACGATGGGACTTTTCAGCGGAGACGGATCCGGGATCCTCGGAAGACTCCTTATGAAGCACGGTGCCGTGATCGTAGGCGGACTTCATCTTAAGATGCCGGACAGCATCTCGGATGAGAAGGCATTGAAGCGCCCCTTGGAGAAGAACCTGGCGAATATACGGGAGGCCGAGGAGAAGATCCGCAGGGCGGCCCGCTCCTATCTGGAAGGAAAGCCGACTAAGGAAGGCTTGGGGATACTATACCGTTTGGCGGGATTCTTCGGTCAGAGACTGTATTTCGGACACAAAACGAAGCAATACTCTTCGAAGCTTAAGATCAATCCGGACAAATGTATCGGGTGCGGGCTCTGTGAGAGATTATGCCCTCTCGGCAATATTCATATGAGTGACGGCCTGGCGGTGCCCGAAGGAAGATGCACCATGTGTTACAGGTGCATCAACCGTTGTCCGAAGCAGGCGATCACGCTTTTGGGGAAAGAGGTAGTGGAACAGACCACTATCGAGAAGTATCTTAAACAGTAAGGTTAAGAGGAGAATGACATGCTGACAAAGGATGATATATTCAGTTTCCTTAAAGAAGCGGGGATCAAGCGTGATGATAAGGTTACGATCCACTGCTCACTTCGTGCGATCGGTAAGATCGAGGATGGGGCGGATGGCCTGATCGACGCATTCTGCGAATACCTGAACGAGGGGCTCTTTATCGTGCCTACGCATACGTGGGACAAGGTCTGGAGAGAGGCTCCGTACTACGACGTAAGATCGACTGTTCCGGATATCGGAACACTTGCCGAGGTCGCTGCTTTTCGAGAGGACGGTGTCAGATCCTTACATCCGACACACTCGGTAGCGATCTTCGGAAAAGGCGCATCTGAGTTCGTAAAGGGGGAAGAGAAGTGCGCCTCTCCGGCACCTGTCGGCAGCTGCATCAGCCGCCTCTATGAAGAGGGCGGAAAAGTCCTTCTGGTCGGTGTCGGACATGAGAGAAACACGTATCTTCATTCGGTTGATGAACGGCTGAAGATCCCGGACAGGCTGAATCCCGAGCCGTTTGAGATCACGATCATCGACCATCATGGGAACGAACTGAAGTCCCCGCCGTTCCATTCACACTTCACGGCGGCTTCTGACCAATGCGTATCCGAGTATTATCCGAACTATAAAGAGGCTTTTGAATATACAGAGGCAGTGACTTACAGCAGACTCGGAAATGCTACGGTATATGTATGCGACTGCCGGAAAATGACTGACACGCTTAAGACTATGTGGGAACGGGCAGACAGAGATCTTTGTATCTCGGCAGAGCCGATACCGCGGGAACTATATGAATGATGGGAGCCGAATATGGAGATCACATATAGAAAACTCACAGAGAATGAACTGGATGTAATCATTAGAATGAGAATAAGCCAGCTGGAGGAGGAGTATCTTTCCTCCGGCAGGACCGTGCCGGAAGATGTGGATCTGGAGGAAAACCTGATGGATTTCTTAAGAAGAAACATGGCTGCCGGTACATATGTCTCGTGGCTTGCCTTTGACGGTGAGAAGGTCGTCGGAACAAGCGGGATGTCTTTTGCGGAGAAGCCGCCGTATTTTACCTGCCCTACCGGAAGGCTGGGGATCCTGTCGAGTATGTATACCGACCCGGATTACAGGAGAATGGGCATAGCTTCCGAGCTTCTCAAAAGAGTCGTCCAAGAAGCAAAGGACTATGGATGCGGGACGATCTACATCACAGCTTCGGATGCAGGCGTGAAGCTTTACGAGGCACACGGCTTCAAGCACAACGGCAATTTTATGCAGTATTATTTTTGATGATATACAGGTGAATAGTATGCTTACACACATGGGGACACAGATGATCGAGACACAGCGGCTGATCCTTCGCCGCTTTGAGTATTCGGATATTGATTCCATGATCCGTAACTGGATCGCGGATGAGAAGACGCAGTGGGATTACGGAGAACCGTCATATAAGACTCCTGAGTCAGTTCGGGAATTGTTTGATTCTAAGTATATCGTTTCATATGACAGGGATGATTACTACCGGTGGGCCGTGATCGAGAAGGCATCCGGTGAATGCATCGGGCAGATCGCCTTTTTTACGGTGGATACCAAGAACCTGCACGGCGAGATCGAGTACGTGATCGGACCTTCTTTTCAGGGAAAGGGATATGCCACCGAGATGACCAAGGCCGTCATCAGATTTGGTTTTGAGAAGGTCAACTTCCACCGGATCGAGATCGATTGCAGGACAGAGAATGAGGCTTCGCGTAAAGTGATCGAGAAATGCGGGCTTACTTATGAGGGTACATTCCGCGATTTCTTTTGGAGGAACGATCACTACGAAGGCCGAAGAGTATTCTCGATACTGAAGGATGAATGGTTAGCATCCAAGGAGTGACATAGTTCAGAGTTATGCGGATCACGTGAAGGATCCTTCTTGACATAAACTAACGACCGTTAGTATAATCACTATCGAAAAGAAGTTTAGCGGGAGGTTTTGTTTATGACCAGAAAAGAAGAGATCATATATGCTACATTGGAGCTTGCATCCGAGAGCGGACTGAAGAGTGTCTCGATGAGTCAGATCGCAGAGAAGGTCGGGATCAAGGCGCCATCTATCTATAATCACTTCAGATCGAAGGATGAGATCGTACAGGAGATGTATCGCTTTCTACGTGAACAGGCAATGTCAAACTCCGGATCGGAGCCGGTCGATTATGCTGCAATGTTCGACGGTAAGACCCTGGAAGAGATCCTGATGAGTTCACTCTCTGCCTATATGGGAGTTATCTCGGACAAGTATATGTTGCAGTTCTTTAAGGTTCTTTATTCAGAGAGATCTACTAATCCGGTCGCTGCCGGGATCATGGTGGAAGAGACGGAGCGTATGCTCTCTCAGTCCAGGGCTCTTTTCTATGCACTGGCAGTTCATGGCAAGATCAGGAATCAGGATGCAGATATGGCTTCTATGACATATTGTCTCACGATGCATTCTTTGATCGATCATCAGATGGATAAGATCACGGCAGGCGAAGCGAAGGGGTTCGGAGACGGTAAGAGACCTATCCCCGGGAAGATAGTCGAATTCGTAAAATGGTTCAGTTCACAGATGGCTGAGCCTGACAGACATTAAAGGAAAGGAATGAAACACAATATGCTAACGGAACAGGCTTCAAAAAAGCAACTTATAAACTGGATCGGACTTCTTGGTATAGTGGCGCTGATCTCATATATAGCCGCACTGGTATTCTCTCCTTTGGATTATCCCGGGTATAACTGGATGGAACAGGCGGCGAGCGATCTTTCAGCCGATTCGGCACCTTCGCGCCGGCTTTGGGATCAGATCTCGGCTCTGTATGAGTCCGGAAGTGTCGTATGCGCCACATGTATAGCGATCTATGTGTCGGAGAAGAAGATATCCACGGGACTTTTCCGCCTCGGGGTCTACCTTTTTACGATAATGAACTGGATATCTAAGGTCGGATATCAGATGTTCGCATTGTCTGATTCCGGAAAAGATATTGCGGGATTCCGGGAAGTGATGCATATGGCAGTCACGGCTCTGGTCGTTATTCTGTCCGTCGTGTCTCTGGTCCTCCTGATAATAGCCGGGGCAAAACATAAGGAAGTTAAAGGCATAGGGATCTGGGCTGTGATCGCACTTGCCATGATGCTGATGGGACCTGTCGGGATGGGTGCTTTTCCTGCACGGTACTTTGGCATATTTGAACGTTTCAGCACCGTTGCCGCGGTTGGGTTTAATGCCGTGTTAGGCGTATACTTATTCCGAGGATTCAAAAATAACGGAATGAGAAATGGAAATGAACGACCTTAAGAATACGGATATCAATATACGAGATCCTTTTGTTCTGGTACATAACGGAAGATACTATCTTTACGGTACCAGAGCCGCCACTTGCTGGGGACCTGCAACAGGCTTCGATGTCTATGTAAGTGATGACCTGAAGAACTGGAGTGAGGCCATCCCTTGCTTTGAGAATGACGGGACCTTCTGGGCAGATCGGAATTACTGGGCACCCGAGGTTCATGAATGGCTGGGGAAGTTCTATATGTTCGCCAGCTTTAAGGCGGATGGAGTCTGCCGCGGAACAGCGATACTCAGAGCGGATGATCCGACAGGCCCCTTCGAGCCTTATTCTGACGGACCTGTTACCCCGGGTGACTGGGAGTGCCTCGACGGCACGCTATATGTAAGCCGTGACGGTCGTCCGTTCCTTGTTTTCTGTCATGAATGGGTGCAGGTGATCGACGGCGAGATATGTGCCATTCCGCTTACGGCTGATCTTAAGTCCGCAGCGGGAGATCCTGTGCTCCTGTTTAAGGCTACCGATCTTAAGGGCGTTCAGCCGTCGGTATCGTCAGAGGGAGTGAAGGGGTTCGTTACGGACGGTCCTTTCTTCTGGAGGACATCGGACGGGAGCCTTCTCTGTCTATGGTCAGCATACGGTCCTGACGGTTATGTTGAGGCGCTGGCGCTTAGCGATAACGGAGAGATCGACGGCAATTTCCGTCAGATCAAACCGCTCTATGAGAAAGACGGCGGTCACGGTATGGTCTTCCGTGCAACAGACGGGCAGTTATATCTGACGCTTCACAGTCCCAACAGCCATGGCGATGAACGGCCGAGATTCTACCCGTTAGAGGATACCGGAGACAGGCTGATCGTCAGAGCCACTTCTTCTTTTTGAAGAAGATCAGGCACCCGACAAAGATCAGGACACTGAGTCCGATAACGATCGGATAGGCAAACGGCGAATCCAGTTCAGGCATATGAACAAAGTTCATTCCGTACCAGCCCGTGATAAGCGTAAGCGGCATGAAGATGCTGGTGACTACCGTAAGGATGGTCATTATCCTGTTCTGTTTAAGATCGATCTGGTTCTGGTTAAGGTCCCTTATCTGCGAGGTATAATCGGCCAGGGCCGAAGTCATGTCATGCAGTGACTGGACCCTCTGGCAAACGAGATGGAAATACCTCTCGTTGTTCTCTCTGAAGAATTCATTCTCATTCTCCTCGAGCTCCTGACTCAGGTCCATCAGCTGCGCATAGTGCATCCTCAGGTCGCGCAGTTCGCTCCTTATCACGGTCAACTCCTTGATGGATCCTGCGGATTCCGCGCTTAAGACATCCTGTTCTATCTTGTCCAGA